>CAYTGQ010000001.1:0-64451 GCA_964437345.1 uncultured Lachnoclostridium sp.
TCCATATACAGTAAGTTTTTATGATAATTTAGGATATAGCTATACAGCAGTATTTTCTATTAAGCAGACCGATGCATCAACAGGGTCATATACAGCTACATTAACGGATATTTTAGATGCTGAAAGTAAGTCGATTTTAGTAGTTGAAAGTACGACGACAACTTCAGCGGCCAGTGGGACATATGCACCTAGTACTGCAGTACCTACAGTTGATGGCACTGCAGGCACAATAGCAGTTGACAAGACAGGAAAAGTAACAAGCACAGGAATTACAATTCCATTAAAGTTTAATACGGTAAGTGGTAAGTTTGAATCAGTTGGTGCAACACCAGTTACAGATCCAACGGATGAAAAGTATGGTATTTCGATTCTCAGTATTGCTGGTGATGAGTTTCCTGATGATGGTATTGCAATTGACTTCTCTTCTTTAACACAGTATTCCACAAGTGGAACATCTTCTGTTACTTCTACAAGAGGTGATAAGTTGACTGGTGAAGGTGCTGGTACAGCATTTGGTAATATGAAGGGTATTAGTATTGATGCTGCCGGTATGATTTATGGTACATATGACAATGGATCAAAAAAATTATTAGGACAGATTGCAGTAGCATCCTTTAGTAATCCTGCAGGTCTTGAATCCATTGGTGGAAGCTTATTTGCTGAAACACAGAACTCTGGTGAATTTGATGGAATCGGACAGGCTGTAACTACTGGTGGTGGAAGCATGAGCGCTGGTTACCTTGAAATGTCTAACGTAGACTTATCTACTGAGTTTACAAATATGATTACAACTCAGAGAGGTTTCCAGGCAAACTCCAGAATTATTACAACATCAGATAAATTATTGGAAGAATTGGTTAATCTGAAACGTTAATATTAGTTAATAGTTAAAACAGAGTGGCGGCATAAAGCTGCCGCCACTCTTAAAGAAATAAATAATAAAAGATTACGTATCAGAAGAAAAAGAATAATAGAAATTCTTTTTCGTGAAAAAATGGTAAAAAAACACAAAAAATGTAGAGAAATTTGTGTCAGTTCTTGAAAAAAATGTCGAGGACAGATATAATATTTAGAGGAGGATTTTTGTGATAGAAATAACAAAAATGAATGGCTCGAAAGTAACAGTAAACGCTGATTTAATAGAAACGGTGGAAGAAACACCGGATACTCTTATTACTTTAACCTCTGGTAAAAAGTACATAGTGCAGGAGAGCCGTAAAGAGATAAGAGAGTTAGTAATAGATTATAAACGACAGATATTTTCAATGGAAAAATAATTTTTAATAGGTGGTGGACGTTTTGGATATAGCAACAATAGTGGGAATGGTAGTCTGTTTTTGTCTGATGGTTTTCGGTATGGTATGGGGAAAATCATTTTCAGCAGTAATGAGTTTCATTGATGTACCATCTGCATTGATTACATTTGGTGGTGCTTTCTTCTGTATGGTAATGCAGGCAAAGTCAATCCCGGCATTTATAACATCTTTAAAATCATTTACTATGATATTGACAGTCAGAGAATATAATGAAGCTGAAGCAATTAATCAGATTATTAATCTTTCAAATGTTGCCAGAAAAGAAGGTTTGTTGGCATTGGAAGAGGCTGCGAATAATATTGAGGATGATTTTTTGAAGAAGGGTGTTCTTCTTATTGTTGATGGTACTGACCCTGAATTAGTAAGAAGCATCTTAGAGACAGAGTTAAGTTGTATTGAAGGTCGACATGAGTCCAATGCAGTATTCTGGGATCGTGTAGGTGCATTAGGTCCTGCGTGGGGTATGATTGGTACACTGATTGGTCTGATTAACATGTTAAAAGACTTATCTGACTTGGCATCCGTAGGTCCTAACATGGCAGTAGCGCTGGTAACGACATTCTATGGTTCATTACTTGCTAACTGGATTGCAGCACCAACAGCCAATAAGATGAGAGATAATAGTGCTTCTGAAATTCGTATTAAAGAGATTATGGTAGAAGGTCTTCTTTCTATTCAGGCAGGTGAAAACCCTCGTGTAATTGAAGAAAAACTGAAGTCCTTCTTAGCACCTGCTGATAGAGGAAGTATTGGAGAACAAAACGAAGGCGGTGAGGCATAGTGGCCAGAAAGAAAAAGGAAAGTGGTGGAGGTGGCGGCGGTTCACCAGCGTGGATGGCTACATTTTCGGATTTAATGAACTTACTGCTTTGTTTCTTCGTGTTGCTGTTTGCCTTTTCCAGTACCGATGCAGAGAAGTTTGCAGAGATTTCTGCTTCCCTTAAGAATAGTTTTAGTATTTTTGAAGGTGGAGCTCAGGCAATAGGTGATGGCAAACTGGTTTCTCAGGGGGTCAGCCAGATGGATAAGCTCAGTGAGTATTTTAGTGAATTGGAAATGGTATTTCAGGAAGACAACGATGAGTCTGACGAAGAAAAGGAATACGAAGAAAAACAACTGGAAGAAGCTAAAGAAGCAACAGAAATATTGTATGAAGAAGTTGTAGAAGCAGCAGAAAGAAAGAATGTGGAAGATTCCATTTCTGTAAGTATGGATGATAATTATCAGTATGTAAGAATTTCATTAAATGGTGCTGTTTTATTTGATTCCGGGTCTGCTGATATTAAGAAAGAGGCAATTGCAATCATTGATAAGATAGGGGATATTTTAAAAATATATGACAAGCATCTGATTAAAATTGAAGGTCATACAGATAATGTCCCAATGAGCAGTACTAATAAGTATGAAAGTAATATGTGGCTTTCTACAGCCAGAGCGACAAGAGTATTTGAATATCTGGTAGAGAATAAAGGTCTTGATCCTAAGACTTTAGAAGCTTCCGGTAGGGGTGAATATGAACCTTTGGCAGACAACAGCACTCCAGAAGGAAGAGCTAAGAACAGACGTGTAGAGATTAAGATTTACACAGAAACGGACTAAGAATTACAAAATTATAGCATTGACAACAAGGATGTTTGTTATAGGAAAGAGGAGAGAAACCTATGAAAAAAAATATGCTGACAGTTATTATTCTGGCATTATGTCTGGTTAATACTATTTTAAGTGCATTAGTGGTGTTTGTTGTTGTTCCAACATCGCAGAGAACTGACAAGCTGATTACACAGGTGGCGTCAGTGATTAATCTGGAATTAGAGGGTGAAGGTGCTTCAGCAGTAGATATTGCAAGTATTGAGTCTTATAAGATTGAAGAATCTAAGACGATGAATTTAAAAACAAGTGAAAATGGAAAAGAACATTATGCAGTTATGGATTATGTTTCTATTTCTATTAACAAAGAGTCAGACGATTATGAAAAATTGCAGCCTTTACTTGAGACCCAGAATAGTGCAATCATGGATATTGTAGATTCTGTAATGTCAAAGTATACATATGAAGAAGCTATTAATAATAGAGAACAGATGAAGGAAGAAATTCTTAGTGAAATAAAGAAGCATTTTGGCTCTGTTGACTTTGTAATTGGAGTTACTTTAGGTAACTTATTATTCAGTTAATCAAAAAAGTCACACAAGATGTTGTAATTTTGGCTCGAATATTGTAGAATATATAGGATAGCAGATTTTGAATTGATTGAGAGGTGAGGAAAATGGGTGATGTCCTGTCGCAAAGTGAGATAGATAATCTGCTTGCTGCATTGAGTAGTGGGGACTTGAATGTTGAAGAGATGAAGGAATCTAATGAAAAGCAGGTAAAGAATTATGACTTTGCCAGACCTTCCAAGTTTTCCAAAGAACATCTTAGAACATTGGAGATTATTTTTGAACATTATGCCAGACTATTATCAACCCATTTGCCGGCATATTTAAGAAAAAATATTCAGGTAGATGTAATGAATTCAGAAGCAATTACATATTCAGAATTTTCCAATGCGCTGTCTAATCCAGTGTTGTTAGGTATTATTAATTTTGCACCATTAGAAGGCAGTGTTGTAATGGAACTTGCAGATAATCTGGGTTATACAATTGTAGATAGAATGTTAGGTGGTGGAGGTAATCCACTGGAAAAGAGCAGAGAGTTTACGGAAATAGAGCTGATTATTCTAGAACGAGTAATGAATACCTGTGTTAATCTCATGATTGAGCCATGGCAGAATGTAGTAGAAATTTCACCTCGTTTAGAACGAATTGAGACAAACAACCAATTTGCACAGTTCATTTCTCCTAGTGAAATGACTGCTATTATTACAATGAATATCCGAATCGGTACTATAGAAGGACTTATGAATATCTGTATTCCATATACTTGTGTAGAACCGGTTATTGATAAGCTGAATACAAAGTATTGGTATTCAACTATGAAAGAAAAAGACGATTCCGGTATTTATCAGGAAGCTATTGAAGATATTATTTCCAAAGCAAAAGTGCCAATTCGTGCGATTCTCGGAAAGAGTATTATTTCAGTAAATGATTTTGTGAATATTCAGCCAGGGGATATCATAAGGCTGGATACAAAAATTGACGAAGAATTGGAAGTATATGTTGGAAATATTAATAAATTTACTGCATTACCAGGAGCATCTTCGGATACTTATGCAGTAAGAATTACATCAGTAATAAGGGAGGAGCAATAAGTTTATGGATGGTATGTTATCCCAGGAAGAAATAAATGCTTTGCTGGCAGGAGCAAGCGAAGCAGAAGAAACAGCGGCGGATACTTCCACAGCATCGGAAACTGTATTAACAGATGAAGAAAAGGATGCTGTAGGAGAAATCTCCAATATTTGTATGGGAACAGCTGCTACAACCTTATCTACTCTTTTAAATAATAAGGTTGTAATTACAACCCCATCAGTTAGTTATACGACATTAGAGGAATTATCTGGTCAGTATGACAGACCTTGTATTTTTGTACAAATTTCTTATATTGAAGGTTTGGATGGTAATAATATCCTCATCTTAAAAGAAAGTGATGTTAAGATTATTACGGACTTGATGATGGGAGGAGACGGCAGCAATGTGGCTGATGAATTGTCAGAACTCCATTTAAGTGCGATTAGTGAAGCGATGAATCAGATGATGGGTTCATCCTCAACGTCTCTTTCATCCATGTTGAATAAGAAGGTTGATATCAGTCCACCAATTTCAAGCCTGATTGATTTGAATGACAGTCTGGAAGGAAATGATTTTTCAGAGTTTCTCCGAGGTAAGTTTGTACAGGTTGCATTCCGTATGGAAATTGGTGATTTGATTGATAGCCAGATTATGCAGTTGTATCCTTTTGAATTTGCAAAGGAATTGTATATGAAGTTTGCCGGTGGTGATGCTGCCGGAACAGAAACTCCAGCTTCATCTCCTGCACCAGCTCCAACACCGGCACCAGCTCCTGCACCGCAGCCGGCACCGGCACCAGTGCAGCAGGCACAACCACAGGCCGCAGCACCACAGATGGCACCACAGCCACAGATGCAGCAGCCAATGATGGGACAACCTATGATGATGCAACAGCCAATGATGCAGCAACCAATGATGATGCCAATGGGAGATGTGAATGTTCAGCAGGCACAGTTCCAGCCGTTTATGCCTGGTATCAGTCCGTTGGAACAGCAGGAAAACATCGATTTAATTATGGATGTTCCATTGGAAGTAACAGTGGAGTTGGGAAGAACAAACAAATCTATTAAAGAGATTCTTGAGTTCTCACCAGGAACCATTATTGAACTTAATAAGCTGGCAGGCGAGCCAATTGACGTTTTGGTTAATGGTAAGTTTGTAGCAAAAGGTGAAGTAGTAGTAATCGAGGAAAGCTTTGGTATCCGAGTTACTGAAATTGTAAGATAAATATTTTAATATATTAATCTAATCAACAGATAGGAGAGAATATTATGGCAAAAAACGTTTTAATTTGTGATGACGCAGCTTTTATGAGAATGATGATTAAAGATATTTTAACTAAGAATGGTTACAATATCGTAGGTGAAGCTGAAAATGGTATGAAAGCGGTTGAAAAGTACAACGAAACAAAACCAGATTTAGTAATGATGGATATTACAATGCCAGAAATGGATGGTATTCAGGCTCTTAAAAAGATTAAAGAATCTGATCCGGGTGCAGTTGTAATTATGTGTTCTGCAATGGGACAGCAGGCAATGGTTATTGAATCTATTCAGTCTGGAGCAAAGGACTTTATTGTTAAACCATTCCAGGCAGACAGAGTTCTTGAAGCTGTTCAAAAAGCAGTAGGTTAATATATGATGTTTCTGTCAGTAGGAATTTCCCGCTTAGAAAGTGTTGTAAGCCTTCTAGGCGTAGTTATCATGTTTGTGTTGGTGCTTGTGATAAGCTATGTAACAACTAAATGGCTTGGTGGGACAGGTTTACTGGCACAACGAAGCAAGAATATTTCTATTGTAGAATCTTATAAGCTGGGGCCTAATAAGTTTATTCAGATTGTAAAAGTTGGAAAGCACTATTATTTATTAGGAATCGGAAAAGATACAGTAGAGTATCTTTCTGAAATAGCGGAGGAAGACTTAGATTTGGAACAATATATGGCATTAATGAATAAGAGTCAGAATCCGGAAAGCTTTAAAGATATTTTTTCTAAAGTTAATAAGAAAAGATGCGGTGATTCAGAATACAAATAAAAACGGCATAATTTAAATAATTTATACAGTAAAGGTTGGTAATCATGAACAGAAGTACTAAAAAATGGCAAAAAAAGAGTATTAAATTTTTGGGCTGTTTGGTGCTGATGTGTTTATTAACCTTTATTTGTGCTGTTCCCGTTTATGCAACAGAAACCAGTCCATCTGGTATATACGAGGAAACAGCACCAGATAATACAGAAACTCCGGAAGATATGAGTATTGATAATGAGGATATCTCAGATCCGGATCTTCTGTTAAATGATACAGATGGATTTGAATTAAATATTACATCCAATGCAGGTAGTACAAGTCTTTCATCTACATTACAGATGATGATTATGCTTACGATTTTATCAATTGCACCTTCCATCCTTTTGATGGTGACTTCTTTTACAAGAATTATTATTGTGCTTCATTTCGTAAGGGCTGCATTAGGATTACAAACAACCCCGCCTAACCAAGTTTTGATTGGGCTTTCTCTGTTTCTGACATTTTTTATTATGTCACCAGTATTTTCAGAGATTAATACAGAGGCAATTAAGCCTTTACAGGCCAATGAAATTACTCAGGAAGAGGCAATCGAGAGAGGATTAGAGCCGATTCGCGAATTTATGTTTAAACAGACTGATACAAAGGATTTGAAGTTGTTTTTGGAGATTGCAGATATTCCTTCAGAGGAATTACATGATACAGATGATATTCCAACAACTACTTTAATTCCTGCATTTATGATAAGTGAGCTTAGAAAAGCATTTATCATGGGATTTTTGATTTATCTGCCTTTTATTGTAATAGATATGGTTGTGTCATCAACGTTAATGTCCATGGGTATGATGATGCTGCCACCAACTGTTATTTCATTACCGTTTAAATTACTTCTTTTTGTATTGGCAGATGGATGGAATCTGATTATAGGCGAGTTGGTAAAAACGTTTTATCTGTGAGGTTAGGAGGTTGTAATAATGTCACCAGAACAAGTTGTGGATATTGCCAGAGAAACATTATGGATTATTGTAAAATCTTCAGCACCAATGCTGGCTGTTTCCTTGGTTGTGGGTTTAATTATCAGTATATTTCAGACTGTAACCTCCATTCAGGAGCAGACGCTTACATTTGTTCCTAAATTATTATCAATCTTTATGGTTATTGTGTTATGTGGTAATTGGATTATGAATAATGTTGTAGAGTTTATGACTGAACTGTGTAGAAATTTTGGGAACTTTATTCGATAGTTAGAGGGGCTGCATATGAATTTATCATTTACAGTTGAACAGCTGGAATTTTACCTGTTGATTATTGTAAGAATGTCTGCATTTGTGGTTACAGCTCCTTTTTTAGGCAATGCCAATGTCCCAAGAAAGGTAAAAGCGGGATTGTCTGTTTTTTTAGGGATTATGGTAGCAAATGCACTATCTTATACACCGCTTGAATATGTAGGTGTAATTGGATTTGCCGGAATTGTTATAAAAGAACTGATTATAGGGCTTTCGCTTGGATATATTGCAAGTATTTGTACCTATATTGTTAATTTTTCGGGTCAAATGATTGATATGGAAATTGGGTTTTCTATGGCAAATGTATTAGATCCTTCAACCAAAATACAGTCGACAGTAACAAGTAATTATTATTCTTATATGGTTATGCTTATGATGTTTGCTACAGATATGCATTACTATATTATTGAAGCGATTTTAGATTCGTTTAAACTGGTTCCGGTAGGACAGGTAGTTCTGCATGAACAGATGTATCTGGTTGTTATGCAGTTTATTGTTGATTATTTTATTATAGGATTTCGTATTATATTACCTGTATTTGCATCCATATTATTAATTAATGTAGTGCTGGGAGTATTAGTAAGAATCGCACCACAGATGAATATGTTTGTAATTGGTATGCAATTAAAGGTGTTTGTGGGACTAATTATTTTATTGTTAGTAGTAGAGATGATTCCTACAGTAGCAGATTTTATTTTTGAAGAAATGAAAACAATGATGCGGCTTATGGTAAATGCATTTACATAAGATTTAACATCAATGATTTTCGATACTTGCAAGGTGGGTATCAATGAAGATGGAAGAAAAATACTATTTATCATATAATTTGCAGTTCTTCGCTAAAGATGGAGAAGGCGGAGAAAAAACAGAAGAACCTACAGCGAAAAAGCTGAAGGATGCCCGAGAAGAAGGGCAGGTGGCTAAGAGTCAGGATATTATAGTTGCTTTTAGTTTATTAGGGTTATTTTTAGCTTTAAAGGTTATGGTAGGTTATTTTGGCAATTCGTTTTTGGCAACATATCAGGAATCCTATGGTATGATTTCAGATATAATCAGAGAACCATTTACCGGTAATACGGCAAGGAGTCTGGTTGTTTATGGAATTGGAAGAATACTCCTGATTGCTGCACCTATATATATTATGGCATTTGCAGTTGCATTTGTAACCAATATTGCTCAGGTAAAATGGGTTATTTCAGGGAAACCACTGATGCCTAAATTTTCGAAGTTAAATCCTATTTCCGGATTTAAAAAAATTTTCTCAAAGGATAAGATTGTAGAATTACTAAAATCTATTTTGAAAATTGGAATTATTGCCTATGTCGTATATGATGCGTTAAAGGATCAGTGGGGAATGCTCAGGAATCTATATGAGTTGTCTCTGATGTCTGCCATACAGTTGATAGGAGATACAGTAATTACTTTGGGTATTAAAATAAGTGCATTTTTCATGGTAATTGCCTTTATTGACTATTTCTATCAGAAATACAAGTTTAAAGAAGATATGAAGATGACCAAGCAGGAAATAAAAGACGAATATAAGCAGACTGAAGGTGATCCTCATGTTAAGGGGCAGATTAGACAGAAGATGCGAGAGGCTTCCAGACGTCGTATGATGCAGGAACTTCCACAGGCAGATGTTGTTATTACTAACCCTACTCATCTTGCGGTTGCTATTAAGTATGATAGAGAAAATAGTAAAGGAGCACCTGTTGTTATAGCAAAGGGTGCAGACTATTTAGCAGAAAAAATCAAGGAAGTGGCAAGGGAAAATGCAATTGAGATTGTAGAAAACAAACCTCTTGCCAGAATGTTATATTATAATGTGGAAATTGGAATGGAAATTCCACCGGAGCTTTATCAGATGGTAGCAGAGGTATTAGCTTATGTATATCGTTTGAAGGGAAATGTGTAAGGAAAGGAGAGGGACAGTATGAAAAGAAATGATATGTTTGTTGGTCTTTATCTGATGGCTGCTGTTATATTCTTTATTATACCAATGCCATCTCTTTTATTAGATATTTTGATTGCTCTTAATATGGCAATATCTATGATTATTTTGTTTTCAGCGTTGTTTTCAAAAGAAGCACTGGACATGTCAAGCTTTCCAACACTTTTGCTGTTTACAACGATTTTTCGAATTTCACTTAACGTTTCTTCAACAAAACTGATTCTGACTACTGGTGAGCCGGGTAACGTAGTAGAAACATTTGGAAGCTTCGTAGGTGGAGATAATCTTATTGTTGGAGCAATTATTTTCATTATTCTGGTTCTTGTTCAGATGCTGGTTATCAATAAAGGTTCCGAGCGTGTATCTGAAGTAACAGCACGTTTTACATTGGATGCTATGCCTGGTAAACAGATGGCAATTGATGCTGATTTGAATACCGGAGCGATTACAGATGAAGAGGCAAAGGCAAGAAGACAGAAGATACAGGATGAATCTGCTTTCTTTGGTTCCATGGATGGTGCGACTAAGTATGTTAAAGGAGATGCTACGGCAGGTCTCATTATCACTGTAATCAACCTGGTTGGTGGTATTGCAATGGGTATGCTTTTCAATGGCATGGAACTGATGGAAGCATTGGAAAGATATACAATTTTAACTATTGGTGATGGTCTTGTATCACAGATTCCGTCCCTTATGATATCTTTGGCAACTGGTATTCTGGTTACTAAAGTATCCAAAGAAGCTGATATTGGAGATGTTTTAGTAAAACAGCTTCTTTCTATTCCAAAAGTATTATATATGGTAGGTGCAGCTATGATTGTTCTGGCTGTATGTACACCACTTAATATTGTAATCTTCTCTGCTTATGGTATCATTTTCATTATTACAGGAAGAATGGTTGCTAATAAGCTTGAGGTAGAAGATATTGAAACAGAAGTGAATACTGATGAGGTATCAGCAGATGAGATCCGCAGACCTGAAAATGTGGCATCGCTGCTTCAGGTAGACCCAATTGAGCTGGAATTTGGTTACGGTATTATTCCGTTGGCAGATGTCAATCAGGGTGGTGACTTGTTAGACCGAGTTGTTATGATTCGTAGACAAATTGCATTGGAATTAGGCTGCGTTGTCCCAATGATTCGTCTTCGTGATAATATTCAGCTGAATCCAAATCAGTATGTGATAAAAATTAAAGGTGTGGCTGTGAGTGAAGGAGAAATTTTATTTGATCACTACATGGCAATGAATCCAGGATATGTGGAAGAAGAAATTACCGGTATTCCAACATTTGAACCATCTTTCCATCTGCCAGCAATCTGGATTACAGAAGCACAGAGAGAAAGAGCAGAGACTCTTGGTTATACAGTAGTAGATCCGCCTTCTATTATTGCAACTCATTTGACAGAAGTAATTCGTAATCATCTTGATGAATTACTTACAAGACAGGATGTTCAGAATCTTATTAATAATATACAGGAAGCAAATACAACATTGATAAGTGAGCTTGTTCCTAAGCTGTTAAGCGTTGGTGAGATACAAAAAGTATTGCAGAATCTTTTGAAGGAAGGTATTTCTATTCGTGATTTAATTACGATTTTTGAAACATTGGCAGACTATGCGCCAACAACCAGAGATACAGACCTTTTGACAGAGTATGCAAGACAGAGTCTTAAGAGAGCAATTTCAAGCAAATATTTTCCTGCAACAGAGACTACAAGTGTAGTTACTCTTGATCCTAAGATTGAACAGGAAATTATGAATTCAGTAAAACAGACAGAGCAAGGTGCATATCTGACTTTGGATCCGGAAACGGTTCAGGGAATTATTCAGTCTGTGAAAGATGAGGTTTCCAAATTAGAAAACCTCGGTAAAAATCCAATTATTATTACTTCTCCAATTGTGAGAATGTATTTTAAAAAGCTTACATCTGACTATTTCAGGGATTTAATTGTCATTTCCTACAATGAAATTGAGTCAAATGTTGAATTACAATCAGTAGGGATGGTGACAGTTTAGTGATTATCAAAAAGTTTCAGGCAGAAACCGAAACAGAAGCAATCATGCTTGCAAAAGAAGAATTAGGTAAAGATGCAATTGTAATGAATATAAAGGTGATTAGACCAAGAGGAGTATATAAGCTCTTTAAGAAGTCTATGGTTGAGATAACAGCAGCAGTAGATGATGACATCACATATACAAATGGTGAGAAGATGTTATCTGAACTTCAGAAAATTAAGCAGGAAAAAGAAAAAGCTGCGTCAGAACAGGTTAAAACACAATCTCAGCAGACTTTACCACCTTTACGCAATAATCCCAATATCATTTTTGAGGAAGAAACGGAAAATAGCTCTTTCAATGGAGAAACAGCCATTGAACAGAGATTAAACGAACTTCAGAATTTATTGGAAAAACAGATACAGGTAAAAGAGGAAAAGATAGAAGAAATAAAGGAAAAAACTAAGTCAGAGAGCAAGAGTGCCGTTTATACCAGATTAATTATGGAGCAGATGATAAATAACGAAGTAGATCATAAGTATGCTGCCCAGATTATTGATGAAATTAAAAATGGTATCGATGATGAGTCGGCAGTTGATAAGGTTCTATCCAGTGTATATCAGAAAATTGTTCTGAAAATTGGACAGGTTAAGACGATTTCTATCGGGGAGAACAGCCCAAAGTATATTTTTTTCATTGGTCCTACAGGGGTTGGAAAAACAACAACAATTGCTAAGATTGCATCTGATTTAAAATTAAAGAAAAAGGCCAATATTGCATTAGTTACCTCGGATACCTATCGTATTGCAGCTGTAGAACAGCTTAGGACTTATGCCAATATTTTAGGTATTCCTTTAAAGGTTGTATATACTCCTGAGGAAATGGAAGCAGTAAAAGATGAATTGGCAGGATATGATGTTGTATTAATTGATACAGCAGGGAGATCACATCAGAGCAAGGAACAAAAAGAAGATATTAAAAGAATATTAGAGGCAGTACCAGAGCAGGAAAGAGATGCTTATCTGGTATTGAGTGCTACAACGAAATATAGAGATTTAATAAAAATAACAGAAAATTATAGCGAAATTGTCAAATACAATCTGATTTTTACAAAGTTAGATGAAACAGATTGTGTGGGAAATATTCTGAATATTCATATGCTTACAAATGCACCATTATCCTATACAACATATGGACAGAATGTTCCTGATGATATTGGAAAACTTGATGCTCAGAGTATTGCAAAGAAACTATTGGGAGGCAATAATTAATGGATCAGGCAACACAGCTTAGAAATATAATAAAACAAAGCCAGCAACGCCCCCTTGCCAGAGTAATTACCATTACAAGTGGAAAGGGCGGAGTTGGAAAAACAAGTATATCCGTTAATCTGGCAATTCAGTTGCAGAAAATGGGAAACAGAGTTGTTATACTAGATGCTGATTTTGGATTGGCTAACATAGAAGTTATGTTAGGAATACGACCAAAATATAATCTGGCAGATTTGATTTTTAAGGGGAAAAGTATTCAGGAAGTTATAACTCCGGGGCCATTGGGGGTAGGTTTTATTTCAGGTGGCTCAGGGATTCAGGAACTAATTAATTTAAGTAGAGATCAAATTCAGATTATGCTCCAGAAGCTTTATGAATTAGATGAAATTGCAGATGTAATTATTGTTGATACAGGAGCAGGAATTAATGAATCGGTGCTGGAATTTGTATCAGCCAGTTCAGAGGTATTTCTCGTAGTAACTCCGGAACCGACATCAATTACAGACGCATATGCATTATTAAAGACGTTAGATAAAAGAATTGAATTTCAAAAGCAGAATACATCTATTCGAATGATTTCTAACAGAGTAGAGGGAGCTGCACAGGGAACCAATCTTTTCCATAAATTGAATACAGTTGTAAATGAATTTTTAGGTGTTAAGTTGGAATATTTGGGAGCAATACCACAGGATAATTACTTTTCAAAAGCAATTCTCACACAAAGGCCGGTTACAATAGGTTATCCAAATGCTCCTTCTTCACAGGCGATTTTCGATCTGGCTGTACAGATAAACAATAAAGCCAGTGTCACACCACAGGAGAAAAAAGGGATTTCTGATTTCTTCTCCAGATTGGTTCGCAGAATGGGAAGATAAGAACGGGTAGTATTATGGTAGCAAGTATAATAGAGTATGGAAGCAAAGAAGAAACAGTAAAACGTAAGCATTACCGGATAGGATGCTTATGGGAGGTCAATTGTAAAGAATGCCAGAGTGAAACAGAGAATGAGGAAGGTGGATGGTTTCAGGCAACTACCACAGATATTAGTGGCGGTGGATGCAGGTTTAATGCAACCAGTCAATTGACACAGGATAGTATTCTTAGGATTAAGATTAATAATCCGGAAAAAAATAAAGTAGACGAACTTTCATTTAAAGCAAAAGTGATAGCGTCCCAATTATTGCCGAACAGGGAAGGAATATACGAAACAAGAGTGAAATTTGTTAATCTTTCCTTTTGGGAGCAGGAACAGCTTATAAGATGGATATTTGAAGAAAAGAGAAAGTTTAAGTGGCAGGAAAGGGGTTTAGAAAATGAAGAAAAATATTTTGATTATTGATGATTCTGCACTTATAAGAAGGGTGTTATCTGATATAATCAACTCAGATGAAAGACTTCAAGCAGAGGATATCGCAACAAATGGTGTAGAAGGCTTAGATTTAATCGTAGCCAATCCTGCCAGATATTCAGCTATTCTGTTAGACATTAATATGCCTAGAATGAATGGGCTTGAGTTTCTCGAAAAATTAAATAAGCATAATATCAAGATTCCAACTATTGTAGTAAGTACAGTTGCAAAAGAAGGAGCAAGAGAGACAATCAGAGCATTGGAATTAGGTGCATTTGATTTCGTTACCAAACCGGGAAGCTTTTTAGAAGCAAAGAGTGATACCTTTAAGAACAGAATTTTAGAGGTTATTTTATTAGCGGTAAAATTGGATGCGGAACATTTGGATTCTACCATTGCTGCTTTGAAGAAAACAGATAAGGATAAGGCTACTGAAGTAAAGTCTCCTAAAATGCCATTACCTGCAAGAAGACCTATGAGTGCAGGTAAGAGTATTAAAGGCTCCAAACTTGTAGCAATTGCCTGCTCAACAGGTGGTCCAAGGGCATTACAGGATGTAATTCCAACTCTTCCTAGAAATTTAGATGCACCAGTTTTACTGGTACAGCATATGCCGGAAGGATTTACCAATTCCTTAGCAGTCCGTCTTAATGAAATGAGTCAAATCAGAGTAAAAGAAGCAGAAGATGGTGATATTCTGGAAAAGGGAGTTGTTTACATAGCAAAAGGCGGACGTCAGATGCGTTTGAACCGTATTTCAGAAGGTAATTATAAGATTGCAGTTGTTCAGGAACCTGCCAGAAATGGCCTTAAGCCATGTGCAGATATTATGTATGAATCTTTAATTTCTTCTGATTTTGAAGAAATCACCTGTGTGGTTTTAACCGGTATGGGTGCAGATGGAACCAGTGGTATCAAGCAACTAAAAGAAAACAAAAAAATTTATGTAATAGCGCAGGATGAAGCGACATGTACCGTATACGGTATGCCAAAGGTAGTTGCTCAATCTGGATTGACAGATGAGGTTGTACCTTTGAAAAAGGTTTCAGGAGCTATTACACAGAACGTGGGGGTGCGCTAAATGGACGTAAGCCAATATCTTGAGATTTTCATTGATGAAACAAAAGAACATTTACAGAATTTAAGTGACCAGTTATTAATTCTTGAACATGAACCGGACAATGCGGATACAGTTAATGAGATTTTCCGTGCTGCTCACTCTTTAAAGGGTATGGCAGGAACAATGGGTTATAAGAGAATGCAGAAATTAACTCATAACATGGAAAATGTATTCCAGGAAATCCGTAATGGTAATATGAAGGTTCAGGCAAATCTGGTAGACGTTTTATTCAGGGGACTGGATGCGTTAGAATCTTATCTGGAAATTATTCAGAGTACTTCTGATGAAGGAACTGAAGATAATGAAGCAATTCTTAACGATTTAAATAGAATCCTTGCTGAAGGAACAGGTGCAGCAGTGCCAAAAGCATCTGCTGCAAAGGCTGAATCGGTTGCAAAAGAGACATCTGAAGCTGGCAGTGAATTAATGAAATTCAAACAGATTGTTGCCACAGAATATGATGTAGATGTTATTGAAAAAGCAAAAGAAGCGGGACAGAACGTATTTGGTCTGACTGTATACATTGAAGAAAACTGTATTTTAAAGGCAGCAAGAGCTTTCCTTGTATTTAAAGCTTTAGAAGAACTTGGTGAAGTTGTTAAAGCAGTTCCTGAAGTGCAGGATATTGAAGATGAAAAGTTTGATTTCGATTTCAGTGTTGTATTTATTACAGCAGCAGGTAAAGATAAAGTAAAAGCAGCAGTTTCCAGTGTTTCTGAAATCAAAGATGTTCAGATTGATGATTTTGAAGTGAAGAATGGAAAAGTTGCAAAGGAAGAAAATAAGGAAGAAGCAAAGGCTGAAGTGAAGCCTGTAGCAAAAGCAGAACCAGCAAAAGAAAAAGCAGCACCTGCAGCACAGGCTGGACAGGCACCTGCTAAGAAGGCGGCTTCTAAACCAGTTGCAAGTCGTTCTGTCAGAGTAGATATTGATAAGTTAGATGTATTAATGAACTTAGTTAGTGAGTTGATTATTGCAAAGAACGGTCTGGTATCTATTGGCTCTAATGAAAGTGGAACAAAAGATGTAGCTGCATTTAATGAACAGATTGAATACTTAGAACGTGTTACTACAAATCTTCATGAATCTGTTATGAAGGTTCGTATGATGCCAATTGAATCTGTAGTTAACAAATTCCCACGTATGATGCGTGACTTATCTAAGAAACTGGATAAGAAGATGGAATTATACATGAGTGGTGAAGATACAGAACTTGACAGAACAGTTATCGATGAAATTGGTGACCCATTACAGCATTTACTTCGTAATGCAGCAGACCATGGTCTTGAAAGCAATGAAGAAAGAATTCGTCTTGGTAAACCAGAAGTTGGTTCTGTTTACTTAGATGCTTATCAGGAAGGTAATAACGTAGTAATCGAAGTAAGAGATGATGGTGCTGGTATTAATGTAGAAAAGGTTCGTAATAAGGCTATTGAAAAAGGTACTATTACAGCAGAGCAGGCAGAAAATATGTCTGAAAAAGATGTTATTGATTTATTATTCAGACCAAGCTTCTCTACAGCAGAAAAGATTTCAGATGTTTCCGGACGTGGTGTAGGTCTTGACGTTGTTAAAACTAATATTGAAAAATTAGGTGGAGATATTGAATGTAAGACTGTTCTTGGCGGAGGAAGTACATTTACTATTCGTTTACCACTTACATTAGCTATCATCCAGGCACTTATGGTTGAACTTGGAAATGAACAGTACGCAATTCCTCTTGGAAGTATTGAGACGATTGAAGATGTACCTGTTTCCGATATTAAGTATGTACAGACAAAAGAAGTTATTACTTTAAGAGGAACAGTTATTCCATTAGTTCGCTTAGACAAAGTATTAGACGTTGAACCAAGAGATGAAGAACCAGAAAACCTGACAGTTGTAATTGTTACTAAGGGCGATAAGAAAGCCGGATTAGTAGTTGACAAGCTGAATGGTCAGTTAGAAATCGTAATTAAGTCCATTGGTAAATACATCAATAATGATAAGGTTATCAGTGGTGCAGCAATTCTTGGTGATGGTGAAATTGCATTAATTATTGATGCAAACTCATTAGTTTAAGATGACGGTTTTTATGGAGGTGTGCTAAATGGATGAAATGAAAGCTTTAGATATGAAGCAGTATATTTGTATTAAGCTTGGCGACGAGCAGTATGGTATTGACATCGGATATGTAGATAACATTGTAAGAATGCAGAAGATTACTCGTGTGCCAAAGGCACAGAAATATTTCAAGGGTGTTATTAATATTCGAGGTGAAATAGTTCCGGTTATGAGTCTGCGTCTTAAATTTGATTTAGAACCAGATGAATATACTAACACGACCAGAATTATTATTATCAAGTTAGAACAGCAGTCTTCTGTAGGTCTGATTGTTGATGAAGTTAAGGAAGTTGTAAATCTTGATGATTCATGCATTGATAAGCCAACTTATAATGCAAATGATAATAAGAGCAGATACTTAAGTGGTATTGGAAAACATAGTGATAGTTTGATTTCTTTACTCAATATAGCAGATGTTATTATTGAGAGAGAGAAGGATAATGAGGTGAAATAATTGTCTGATTTTACTTATGAAGCAATGGATTCCATGCAGTATGATGTTTTAAAGGAAATTGGTAATATTGGAGCGGGCAATGCCACTACGGCATTGTCCCAAATGGTAAATGCCAAAATTGACATGCGAGTACCTGATGTAAAATTACTTGGTTTTCAGGAACTGCCAGATATTATTGGTGGCGCAGAGAATTTAATTATCGGTATTTTATTTACATTAGAAGGACAGCTGGATGGGATGATGTTGTTTATGATGGAGCAGGATTCTGCACATCATATTTTGAATCTGATTATGGGAAAAGCCTTAAGTAGTCTTACTGAGTTTTCTGAAATGGATTTATCAGCATTATGCGAAATTGGTAACATTATTGCCGGAGCATATCTGTCTTCTATTTCGACTCTGACAAATATGTTTGTTGGTGCCTCTGTACCATACATGGCGATTGATATGGCTGGTGCAATTTTGAGCGTACCTGCGATTGAATTTGGAAAAGTAGGCGATAAGGCTCTTGTAATCAAGACGGAATTCTGGGAAGACGATATTGAAGTTAGCGGATATTTTGTAATGATACCAACACTTGAGTCCTACGGTAAAATGATGGCGTCATTAGGTTTATAGGGTGGTAAGTTGTATGAGTAACATGATAAAAGTTGGAATGGCAGACTTTAATATTTGCAAAGCACCTGATGCAATTACTACACTGGGGCTTGGCTCCTGTGTAGGAATTGCTTTGTATGACCAGAATCGTAAGATTGCAGGATTAGCGCATATTATGCTTCCGGATAGTCAGGCGGTAAAGAATAACGTAAATATAGCAAAATTTGCAGATACAGGAATTGATGCCTGTATTGATATGATGGTGAAAAACGGAGCAAGCCGAACCGGATTAACAGCTAAGATTGCGGGTGGTGCTCAGATGTTTGCCTTTGGAAGTAATAATGATATGCTTCGTATAGGTGAACGTAATGTGGAAGCTGTAAAACGTAAGCTGAAAGCACTGGGGATAAGAATTTTGGCGGAGGATACTGGTAATTCTTATGGAAGAACAGTAGAGTTTTATCCACAGACTGGTGAACTGCTGATTAAGGCAGTTGGAAAGCCACCGAAAGCAATATGAGAGGATGTTATATTAAATGCAAAATCGTTATATACCTGCTGTTACAATGCTATCAGCAGGTGCTGTTGTAAGTATATTCTGTATTGTAAAAAAAATAGAAGTATTATATAGCCTTAAGCTGTTACTGGCTATGCTGATTCTTTTCTATATCATTGGTCTGATTGCAAAGAAGATTATTGGTAAAGTACAGGAAGAAGCAGAAGTACAGTACATGGAGCGAATGAGAGAAGAAGAAAGACTGGCGAGAGAAGAAAGAGAAGCAAGAGAACGTCAAGACAAGGATGAAGACGAATTAGAAACAGAAGAGGAATCAGAGGAAGAGAGTCAAGGGAAGGACCAGTAGTTTTGAGATGATTCTGAACAAGGGAGGACGCTATGAACGAAGAAGGTAGAAATAAGCTTTGGAGTGAATATGCAAAGAAAAAATCCCCTGATATCCGTGAAAAATTGATTATTGAGTATGCAGGACTTGTAAAAGTCGTGGCAGGAAGACTTAGTATGTATCTGGGTTACACTGTAGAATATGATGATTTAGTAGGATATGGGACATTTGGATTAATCGATGCCATTGATAAGTTTGATTGCTTAAAAGGTGTAAAATTTGAAACTTATGCAAGTCTTAGAATTCGTGGTGCAATTCTGGATCAGATTCGCAAAATGGATTGGATTCCAAGAACACTGAGACAAAAGCAAAAGAAAATGGAACTGGCATGTCAGAAGCTGGAAGCTGAGTATGGTAGACCTGGAACAGAAGAGGAAATTGCAAATGAATTGGAGATATCTGTTGATGAACTGCTGAATTGGCAGAATCAGATGAAAATTGATAATCTTATTTCGTTAGATGAATTTCTGGAGCAGGGAAGTGAAGCGAAAGTAGAAGGTAATACCAGTTCACACTTTGATCAGCCGGAAAAGGTTATTGAGCGAGAAGAGTTAAAAACTTTATTAGCAGCGACTTTAGAGACACTGACAGAGAATGAGAAAAAAGTTATATTATTTTATTATTATGAAGAACTGACATTAAAAGAAATCAGCAAAATTCTTGAAGTTTCTGAGTCAAGAATTTCACAGCTTCATACAAAAGCGTTACAGAAAATGCGTGCTAAATTAGGGAATAATGTTGAACTGTTTAGCAGTTTATAGAGGGAGAGAAATATGGCAGCATCTAGAAATGGTTGTTTTCAGCTAATACATAACGGGAATCAGACTTCTTTGAAGATTTACCCTCCAAAAGGTGAAGGTAAACCAGTATCTTTGGATTTGATAACCCGTTATTTTGATTTTATTAAACTGTTAAATTATAATATTAAGGCAATTAAAAATGCAGTGGATATGAGCAGAGAACCGGTAGAAATTATAATTTCTGATAAACCGGTATATCCACACAATGAACTTGTATTTATTGATATTGATGATAATAGAATGAAGGCAGTATGTACCTTTATTCCGCCTTCCTCTAAAGGAAGATTAATGAATAAGGAAGAGATAATTGCAGCGATTTCTCATAGTGGTGTTAAATTTGGTATACAGGATACTATTATTGATAAATATGTAAATGGTCGTGTATATTGTACAGAAATTGTAATGGCAAAGGGAATTCCTGTTATAGAGGGAAAGAATGCAGTTATTAAATATAATTTCAGCACAAAACTGAAGTCTAAGCCAAAGGTTTTAGAAGATGGAACTGTAGATTTTCATCAGTTGGATATTATTAATCATGTTAATGAAGGTGATATTCTGGCTGTTATGGAGCCAATGGTAGAAGGAACACCGGGTAAGGATCTTTTTGGTAATACAATACCGCCTAAAAAGGTTCGTAAAGCGATTATGAAGCATGGTAAAAATATTCATCTTTCAGAGGATGGATTGACCATGTATACAGAAGTTTCCGGTCACGTTGGACTGGCAGGAGACCGTGTATTTGTATCAAATGTATATGAGGTACCGGCAGATGTAGGTGTTGCATCAGGTAACATTGAATATAATGGTTCCGTTGCAGTAAAGGGTAATGTTGTAACAGGTTTTTCTGTTAAGGCAGATGGAGATATTATTGTCGATGGTGTAGTAGAAGGTGCTACTTTAATTGCCGGTGGTCAGATTTATTTAAAGCGAGGCATTCAGGGAATGGGAAAAGGTGAACTGATTGCCGGTGGAAATATTGTATCCAGATTTATGGAAAACTGTACAGCAAAATCCGGTCAGGATATTTTGGCAGATGCAATTATGCACAGTAATGTAACTGCAGAAGGAACGATTACTGTAAGAGGGAAAAAAGGCCTGATTACCGGCGGCATAATAAAAGCCTCTGAAAATATTGATGCAATTAATATTGGTTCTTCCATGGGCACCAAAACGGAAATTATTATTGGCATTAGTGATAAGATAATGGATGAATATAAGGAAGTGGAAGAATATATAGAAAGAATAAAAGAAGAACATGAAAAATATATTCAGGTTATCAATATGTGCCAGAAAAAGATGGAAGTGGGTAAAGCTACAGAGGAATTAATAAAAGCAGCCGAGCTGGCCAAAATTAAGGCAGCGAAAATTCAAACTGAAAATCAGGAAAAAATAGACAGATATAAATATTTAAAAACAGAAATTCACGGCTACAGACCGGGAAAAATAAGTGTTCAAAACACGGCTTATCCGGGAATGGAAATTAAAATGGGCTCTGAAATGTTGCGCTTAAAAAATGAAGTTGCTCATAGCAAGTTTGTTTTAGAAGGTGCAGATATTAAGGCGAAACCATTATTATAAAATAGGTTGGACTTAGGCGTGAAGATATAAAGAGAAGGAGGAACTTTATGTCAATACCACCAATCGAAAGGGCACTGGTACCACCAAAATCTCAGGAAGCGTCACAGCTTCAGCAGTCACATCAGCAGAAGCAGACTCATGCACAGGAGCAGTTAGGTGTTCAATATCATAATAATCTGCAGCACAATAGCCAGCAGACTGTTAAAATGACAAAAAGTGAAAATAATGAATACCGCTATGATGCCAAAGAAAAAGGTAATGGTCACTTTTCAGGTAAAAAACAGGGGAAGAAGAAAAAGGAACAGGAAGAAGAACAAAAAGGAAAACCAGTTCCTGCCAGGGGCTTTGATATAAGAATTTAGTAATTAGTAAAAGGAGAAATCATATTGTTAGACATAGCTTTAGTTGTACTTGGTTTGGGAATTATCGGGGTCAGTTATGTGATTTCAGAAAAAGTAGAGACAGTGCTGAAAGGGAAAAATCAGGAAGAATCTGCACAGATTAAGGATATTTGGACAGAAAAAGATGAAAAAAGAGTCCGGGAACGAATTGACAGTATTGTCGAAGAAAAGGTAGAACAGGCAATTGATAAAACAGAAGATGAACTGTGCCGTATTTCCAATGAAAAAATTATGACCAGCAATGAATTTTCGGAGCAGGTACTTGGAAAAATTGAGCATAATCATGAGGAGGTAGTATTCCTTTATAATATGCTTAATGAAAAGGAAAAGCAGATGAAGGCATTGATGCAGGAAATTGAAACCTTGAAAACTGCTGCGGAACAAAAAGTTGAGGAAGAGAAGGAATTAATTTCCATGGAACAACTTACCGGCAGCGAGGAAAAGGAACTTTCTCAGTTGAGAGAATTTGCCAAAGCTATTGAAGAAAGTGAAACAGAAGAGAAGACGAAGAATGTTGTCATGGAAGAAGTGAAGGATACTCTTGAACAGCAGCCGGAACAGGTAGTGCAGGCAGAAATGAAAGAAAAACAAAACCGCAATGATGAGATTTTAACACTTCATAAACAAGGAATGAGTGTATTGGAGATTTCTAAAACACTTGATATGGGGCAGGGAGAAGTAAAACTGATAATTGATTTATTTCAGGGAGCAAATGAATAATGAAATTAAAATATTTTTTAAGAGGCCTTGGTGTAGGGATTATATTTACTGTAATGGTTTTAGGAATTTCCGGTGGAAATGTGGAAAAAGAAACGCTTACAGATAACGAAATCATGGCAAGAGCAAGAGAACTTGGAATGGTTACCAAGGATGAAAAACTAGAGGAAACTCTGAGCCAGATTTTAGATAATCAGTTGGCTAATGAGGAAGATAACTCTGCAGAGACAGAGAAGGAAGAAACAAACGCAGCTGATACAGAAACAAGTGGTGGAGAAACTCAGGAATCTGTATTGCCAGATCCTTTAGAAGAAGAGGAAACGAAAGTGGTTTCCAAAGTGACAATTAGTGAGGGAATGAGTTCAAGACAGGTTGCTACCGCCTTTAAACAGCTTGGGATTATTGATGATGCAGAAGCCTTTGATGCTTACCTGTGTAATAACGGATACGCTTTGAGAATAGGAGTTGGAACCTTTACAATTGAAGGTAAGCCGGATTATGCTGAACTTGCAAGAATTATTACATTAAAACAATAAAAAATGCTTGCAATAGTTTGAACACTATGATATACTACTAAGGTACGTTAAAAATCACCTATGTAGATTTTGGCACTGGTGCTGTCGTTCGATGGTCTTGTCAGGAGAGGAAGCATAGGGAAGCAATGAGTAAAACTCAAACAACCAATGGAGGTAAAAAACATGAGCGTTATTTCAATGAAACAGTTATTAGAAGCTGGTGTACATTTTGGACACCAGACAAGAAGATGGAACCCTAAGATGGCAGAGTACATCTACACAGAAAGAAATGGTATTTATATCATTGACTTACAGAAATCTGTAGGTAAAGTAGATGAAGCTTACAATGCAATCAAAGAAATCGCTGCAGATGGCGGTACAGTTCTTTTCGTAGGTACAAAGAAACAGGCACAGGATGCTATCAAATCTGAAGCAGAACGTTGCGGTATGTACTATGTAAACGAAAGATGGTTAGGCGGTATGCTTACTAACTTCAAGACAATTCAGGGAAGAATTGCTAGATTAAAAGCAATCGAAACTATGTCTGAAGATGGTACATTTGATGTACTTCCTAAGAAAGAAGTTATTGCACTTAAGAAAGAATGGGAAAAATTAGAAAAGAACCTTGGTGGAATTAAGAACATGAAGAAGATTCCAGATGCTATTTTCGTAGTTGACCCTAAGAAAGAAAGAATCTGTGTACAGGAAGCTCACACATTAGGTATTCCACTTATCGGTATTGCTGATACAAACTGTGACCCAGAAGAATTAGATTATGTAATTCCTGGTAACGATGATGCTATCAGAGCTGTAAAATTAATCGTAGCTAAAATGGCTGACGCTGTTATCGAAGCTAATCAGGGTGAAGAAATGACACCTGCTGCTGAAGAAACAGTAGAAGCATAAGATATATTTGGAAAAATATTAAAGAAATACCAACTAAAAATCAAATCATTTGGAGGTATATAATCATGGCTATTACAGCAGGAATGGTAAAAGAATTACGTGAAATGACTGGTGCAGGTATGATGGACTGTAAAAAGGCTCTTAATGAGACTAACGGTGATATGGATGCAGCAGTAGAATATTTAAGAAAAAATGGACAGGCTAAGGCTGAAAAGAAAGCTGGAAGAATTGCAGCAGAAGGTCTTTGCAAAGTTCTTGTTAAAGATGATAAGGTAGCAGCAGTTGTTGAAGTTAACTCTGAAACAGACTTCGTTGCTAAGAACGAAGAATTCCAGAACTTCGTTACAGCTGTAGCTGAACAGGCTGTGGCTTCTAACTCTGCAGACATGGATGCTTTCTTAGCAGAAGCTTGGAACTTAGATTCCAGCAAGACTGTAAAAGATGCATTAGTAGAAAAAGTTGCAGTTATCGGTGAAAACTTATCTATCCGTAGATTTGAAAAAGTTGTTGCTGAAAACGGATGTGTAGTATCTTACACACACGGTGGTGGAAGAATTGGCGTTATCGTTGAAGCTGAAACAGACGTTGTTAATGACGCTGTTAAAGAAGGTTTAGTAAACGTAGCTATGCAGATTGCTGCTCTTTCTCCAAAATACGTTTCTCAGGACGAAGTAAGCGAAGAATACAAAGAACATGAAAAAGCTATTCTTTTAGAACAGGCTAAGAATGATCCTAAGAATGCTGGTAAGCCAGATGGAATCATCGAAAAGATGATTATCGGACGTCTTAACAAAGAATTAAAAGAAGTTTGTCTTTTAGATCAGGCATACGTTAAAGATGGTGACTTAACAGTTGCTAAATACGTTGCTCAGGTTGCTAAAGAAAATGGTGCTAACCTTTCTATCAAGAGATTCGTTCGTTTTGAAACAGGCGAAGGTATTGAAAAGAAACAGGAAGACTTCGCAGCAGAAGTTGCAGCTCAGATGGCTGGTAAATAATTCTGCATTTGAATTAAAGTAATAACATACCAAACACACAACACACAAGCATAAAGAGCTGCTTCAATAAGAGGCAGCTCTTTTTATAACTATTTTTGAACAATATAAAAAAGAGAAGCTTGTATTGCTTCTCTTTTGGTTTCGAAAATTATTAAGAATGTGCTTCTACGAATTTTTTAATGGCTGCAAAGCTCTCAGGACTAATATCATGTTCCATTTTACATGCATCTGCTGCAGCAACTTCAGGATCAACCCCCATTTTAATCAGCCAATTAGAAAGAAGGGCGTGACGCTCGTAAACTGTTTCGGCCAGTTTTTGTCCTTCTTCTGTTAAATGGATATGCCCATCTTCTGAAATAACAATGTATTCCTTAGCTTTTAAGTTTTTCATGGCGACGCTGACACTAGGCTTTGAATAATGAAGTTCATTAGCGATATCTATAGAACGAATCTGCGGCAGCTTTTTACTTAACACTAATATAGTTTCTAAATAATCTTCTACCGATTCTTCTGATTTATGTTTCGGATAATTCATATGTATTTGCTCCCCTTTTTCTATGGTTATCCCTATTATGCTAACATTTTATAAAAAAAATTGCAAGAGGTATTGCAGTTTTTGAGAAAATGTGATAAATTACTTTATGAGTTAGCAATAACTAACTGTAATAAATCACAAGGAGATGAGTGGAATGGAAAAAATGAGGGACAATGATTGCGGTAACTATCAGAGAACACAGATGCAGAAGGAAATAGTAATTCAGCAGTTAAAAGAGAGAGGATACCGGATTACAAAGCAAAGACAGATTATTTTGGATATTATATTAGAGAATGACTGTTCCTGCTGTAAAGAAATATATTATAGAGCGTCTTTATTGGATAAAGGTATTGGAGTAGCTACAGTTTATAGAATGGTCAGCGTATTAGAGGAAATTGGTGCAATCAGCAGAAGAATTCTTAATCAGACAGTATGTGATCCAAGCTGTGAATTTAGCGGAGTATGTGTAGTGCAGTTTGATAATAATACAACATTAGAATTATCCAGTGCAGAATGGGAGCGTATTATGCATACAGGATTAAGTGCATGTGGTTATGTTCAGAATTGCAATATCCAGAACATTGTGTTAAATATGGCATAAAATTATAAGAATTTTTGTGTGATTGTTGATAAAAAATACTTTTTGTGGTAAAATGGTGTAAATTGTCAGACAAGAATAGCGTAGAACATATAACACAGGATATAAACATAAATAAGGAGGATGTAGTATGTTTGATTTAAACAAGATTAATGTGAAGAATGTAGGTGTTTTTGCAGCTGGTGTTTTATTTGGAACAGCAGGAATCAAAATTTTAGGAAGCAAAGATGCTAAAAAGGTATATACTAACTGTACAGCAGCAGCGTTAAGAATGAAAGATTGTGTTATGAAGACAGCAGATATTATTCAGGAAAATGCAGAAGATATTTATGCAGAAGCACAGTTAATCAATGAAGAACGTGCTGCGCAGGAAGCCGAAATCTCTGATGAAGAATAATATGGGATAGTAGAAAATAAAACGAAATGTAAATAAAGGCACCTGTGGTATAACTGCGGGTGTTTTTCCATATGTGGAAGGAAGTTACTGTTATGAAGTTTACGATTAAGCATGAAATTAAAAATCGAATGAGAATTCATGTTTCAGGAAGTGGCATGTCATGTAGAGAAGCAGATATTTTGCTGTTTCATTTAAGCAGTCAGCCGGGGATAACATCTGTGAAAGTAAAGGAACGTACACAAGATGTTGTTATTTGCTATTCAGGAGATAGAGAAGCTGTTATTGGTATTTTGCGTGAATTTTGTTATGAGACAGCAGAGGTGCCAGAAGCCTTTTTGGAAAATTCAGTTCGAGAACTAAATAATGAATATAGTGAAAAATTAGTTGTGCGGGTTATAAAGAGGATTGGGGGAAAATATCTTCTTCCAAGACCACTTCGCAGATTAAGAATTCTTTGGAAATCAGCATGCTATATTGCTAAAGGGGTAAAAGCATTGACCCGGAAAAGGATAGAGGTTTCTGTATTAGATGCAACAGCAGTGGGAGTGTCTTTGCTGCGTAATGATTGGAATACAGCAGCTTCCGTTATGTTTTTACTGGATATAGGAGAGATTTTAGAGGAATGGACTCATAAGAAATCTGTAAATGATTTGGCAAACAGTATGTCTTTAAATGTGGACAAAGTATGGCTCCTTCGAGATGGACAGGAGGTTCTTGTTCCAACAGAAAAAATTGAAGCTGGAGATTGTATTATTGTCCATATGGGCAATATAATTCCTTTTGATGGAATCGTAGAAGAAGGAGAAGCAATGGTTAATCAGGCTTCCCTTACTGGGGAGTCAATAGCAGTCCATAAAACCCATGGGCTTTATGTGTATGCGGGAACTGTTGTAGAAGAAGGAGAACTTACAATACAAGTAAGAGAAGCCAATGGTTCAAGCAAGTTTGAAAAAATAGTTACTATGATTGAAGAGACAGAAAAGTTAAAATCTTCTGTAGAAAGCAAGGCAGAGCATCTTGCGGATAAACTGGTGCCATATACTCTTGCCGGCTCAGGGCTTGTATGGCTCTTAAGCCGTAACATTGATAAGGCAGTTTCTGTTTTAATGGTTGATTTTTCATGTGCATTAAAGCTTGCCATGCCAATTGCTGTTTTATCGGCCATAAGAGAGGCGAGTCTTCATAAAGTGACTGTAAAAGGTGGTAAATATTTAGAAGCAATTGCTGAAGCAGATACAATTGTATTTGACAAAACAGGAACGATTACAAAAGCAAAACCTACTGTGGTAGATGTAGTTTCTTTTAATGGCAGTGAGCCGGATGAATTACTTCGTATAGCAGCCTGTATGGAAGAGCATTTTCCACATTCCATGGCAAAAGCAGTTGTAGATGCTGCTAAAGAAAAGAATTTAGTACATGAAGAATTACATTCTAAAGTAGAATACATAGTGGCTCATGGTATTTCTACAACAATTGAAGGTAAAAAGGCTGTAATTGGCAGTTATCATTTTGTATTTGAAGATGAGAAATGTGTGATTCCAACAGAAATGGAAGATAAGTTTGAGGCACTTCCAATGGAATACACCCATTTGTACCTGGCTATTGAAAATGTATTAGCTGCAGTTATCTGTATCGAGGATCCACTGAGAGAAGAAGCGTCTGCTGTAATTAAAGATTTGCGAAAAGCAGGAATTAGTAAAGTGGTTATGATGACAGGGGACAGTGAGCATATTGCCAGTGTTATTGCTAAGAAAATAGGTGTTGACGAATATTATTCAGAGGTTCTCCCGGAAGATAAAGCTGGTTTTGTGGAAAAAGAAAAAGCTATGGGACGAAAAGTGATTATGATTGGTGATGGAATCAATGATTCACCGGCATTATCAGCGGCTGATGTGGGAATCGCTATTAGCGATGGCGCTGAAATTGCAAGAGAAATTGCAGATGTTACCATTGGTGCAGATAATCTCTATGAAATTGTTACATTAAAAGCAATCAGTAATGCTTTAATGAAACGAATTGATAAAAATTATAAAACCATAGTAGGATTTAATACACTTTTAATTCTACTGGGAATCGGAGGAGTTATTGCTCCAACAACTTCAGCCTTACTTCATAACACTTCAACCTTGGCAATTGGATTGAAGAGTATGGATAATCTTTTGGTATAATGCATATCAGAATGTATAAGAGCAAGAATAAGAATATGGCTAAATGAGAATGCTAATAAAAATTCTCATTTAGCCATATTGTGTTTTGTGGAAAATCATGGTACTATACATAGTAAGTTAGTTATAACTAACTTACTTATTTAAAATCATATGGTGGTGAAGGAATGTCAATACAGGAAATAGCAAAAATAAAAGCCTCTGGTGATGAAGAAGCAAATATGAAAGTTTTATTGGCAATTCACTGTGCACCGATTTTAAAAGGGAGCAAGGTGGCAAATATTCTTACAGTAACCAGGGCAGAATTTGCGGGATTAGGTGCATTGTTGGAAGGAACAGGAATTTCGTTCTGCTTTTTAAAAACAAAAGAAGAAAAGGCAATTCTATATCTCTATCGCAAACAAGAGCTGGAAGCTTATTTAATGCAGGAGGATATTAAAGAGTTTCTGGACGCATATGGTTATATGGATAATGGGGTGAATAGTATCTTAAGAAGACTATCAGAGAGAATATGTCTGTACAATAGTGGTAAGGCTGAATTCCCTCACGAAATTGGTATTTTTCTTGGCTATCCATTGATGGATGTAAGGGGATTTATTGAAAACGAAGGAAAAAATTATGCATATTCCGGATATTGGAAGGTATACCATAATGTGCCAAAAACGACCCGTCTGTTTTTAAGATATGACAGGGAGAGGGAACAGGTTTTGACAGAAATCAGTTTGGGAAAGTCCATACGGGAAATAGCAGTATAAAAGATTTTAGGAGGATAAGTTATGAGTCAGGTTAAAATTGTTTATTGGAGTGGAACAGGAAACACAGAGGCTATGGCAGAAATGATTGCGGCAGGAGTAACAGCAGCAGGTGGGGAAGCTGTTGTAATGCCAGTTGCAAAAGCTACTGTAGCAGAATTGAAAGAAGCAAAAGCATTTGCCCTTGGCTGTCCTTCCATGGGAGCAGAACAGTTGGAAGAAACAGAAATGGAGCCATTTATGTGTGAACTGGAAAGTGAACTTTCTGGAAAGCAGATTGTATTATTCGGTTCTTATGGCTGGGGAGATCAGGAATGGATGCGTGACTGGGAAAAAAGAATTGAGGCAGCTGGCGCTACAGTAATTGATGGAGCCGGAATTACAGCCAATGAAGCACCAGATGGAGAAGCAGAAGAAAAATGTAAGGCTGCAGGGGAAAAATTAGTTAAAGCCATTTAATTCTATAATTGAATAACCCATAGTACGAGATAGACTTCATGTAAAATGGAGTCTATCTCGTTTTATTAGGATATAAATTTACAAGAAAAAAATAAAAATCCAAAAATATCCAAAAATAGACTAAAATAGGAAAAATAGACAGACAATAGAAGGGAAGAAAGACCTAAAAAATGACAAAAATCGTGGCGTGACTTGAAAATTAAAAATTGGAGGACTATAATTGTTTTGATAATTTAATCAATGCTAAGATAGTGTTAAGAAATCAATTACCTTAGCGAAGGAGGAATATATATGGGTAAATCAAACAAGCAACAGGATGTAAGTATTGGATACCGCCTGAACCAGGGATTTTTAAAAGTATCTGGTTTGGTTAGTATTGCTGCTATCATTGGAATTATAGCAGTATTGTTTGTGGGCTACAGATACCAGCGGGCATTAACCTACTATGCATTCCCGCAAGGTGATATCGGTTTGGCAATGACAGAATTTGCAGAAGCAAGAAGTGCGTTACGTGCAGCTATTGGATATGATGATGCGGAACTAATTAAGGAACAGCATGATTTGTTCTTTACACATAAGCAAGCATTTGAAGGGCATCTGGCAGATGTAAAACCAACTATGATATCCAAAGAAGGTAGTGAAGCTATGGCAGCCATTGAGGCTTCTTTAGAAGGGTATTGGGAGCTGGCAGAGGATATTTTAGAGCAGGGTTCAGTTACTGACCGTGATATCTGTGCATTGGCACAGGCCAGAGCACATGATGATTTGATGCCAATGTACAAAGAAGTAGAAGCAGCGTTAAGTCATTTAATGGATGTTAATGTGGCTAAAGGGGATGAGACTCATAATGCATTAGTAATTCTTGAATGGGTAGTGGTAATTATTATCGTTGGTTCTATAGCGGGTTCTGTTGGCGTTGCCAATAAAGTCGGTAGAAAGCTTACTAAAAATATCGTAAAACCAGTCAGTGAATTACAGGAACGTCTGGAAACATTTGCTGAAGGTGATATTTTCAGTCCATTCCCAGTGAATAAAGTAGATGATGAAATATGCAAGATGGTAAATGCTGCTTCCCGCATGGCAGAAGCACAGAAGAGTATTTTTGCAGATGTAGACTATATGTTATCTGAAATGGCAAATGGAAACTTTGCCGTAGAGCCAAAGAATGAAGCTGCCTATAAAGGTGATTTTAAAGAATTACTCACAATAATTAGAAGGCTGGAAAAACAGATGAATGTTACTCTTCGTCAGGTTGGAGAAGCATCCAAGCAAGTATCTGCCGGTTCTGAGAATTTAGCAGAATCTGCACAGGCGTTGGCAGAAGGGGCAATGGAACAGGCTGGAGCAGTACAGGAATTAACAGCAAGTATTACAAGTATTACACAGGATGTTGAAAATACAGCTAAGAACCTTAAGGAAACACAGAAGCAGGCAAGAGAGTATGCAGAAGATGCAGACCGCAGCCGTGTAGAAATGGAATCCTTAGTTGAGGCTATGAACCGTATTAATGATACTTCTAAGAAGATTGAAAGTATTATCGGTGACATTGAAGATATTGCAAGCCAGACCAACCTGTTAGCTTTAAATGCTTCCATCGAAGCTGCAAGAGCAGGTGAAGCTGGAAGAGGTTTTGCAGTCGTAGCTGACCAGATTGGTAAGTTAGCAGACCAGAGTTCCCAGTCTGCGGTACAGACCCGTCAGTTAATTGAAGATTCTGTAAGAGAAGTAGGAGAAGGTAATAAGGCGGCTCTTAGTGCAGCAGAAGCTTTACAGGGAGTTGTAGCGGGAATTAAGGAAATTGCAGAGGTATCTGCTGAATTGAGTCATAATTCTTCTGAACAGGCACTGGCTATGGAACAGGCTGAAATTGGTGTAAATCAGATTGCTGATGTAGTACAGTCCAACTCTGCTACAGCAGAGGAGACATCTGCAACCAGTGAGGAATTATCTGCACAGGCAATTTCTCTGAATCAGTTGATTGAGAATTTTACTTTAAAAAATGAAAGATAAATGGTAAAATGAATATACTTAGTGGAAACGGGTTTCTGTTAGGAACCCGTTTCTTGCATATGAGGGGGGACAGATATGCTGAAGGTATTTTTAGTTGAAGATGAGATTATTATGCGTGAGGGCATAAAAAATAATATACAGTGGGAAGCAGAAGGATTTATATTTGCAGGAGAAGCCAGTGATGGAGAATTGGCATTTCCAATGATTCAAAAGTGTAAGCCGGATATTCTGATTACCGATATCAAAATGCCATTTATGGATGGTTTGGAATTGAGTCGTCTTGTAAAACAGGAATTACCAGAAACAAAGATTATTATCCTAAGTGGTTATGATGAATTTCAGTATGCTAAAGAGGCAATAAGTATTGGAATTACAGAGTATCTTGTGAAACCAGTATCAGGAATACAGCTTTTGGAAGCAGTAAAAAAAGTTGAACAAATAATATTAGAAGATCAAGAAAAAAGACGTTTCATGGAAAGCCTTGAAAAACAAAAAGAAGAGAATGAATATCTTGAAAAGCAGAAATTCTTTTTAAAGCTGGTATCAGGAAAAGAATCTGTATCCGTTCTTTTGAAAGAGGGACGTGAACTGGGAATGGACCTGGCGGCATCGAAGTACAACATTATGTTATTTCAGATTTATTCGGAGGGAGAAACAGGAGGCTATTCAGAAGAAAAAAATATGGCAGCCCGAATAATGGAAACCTTGGTATCGGATATGCCGGAAATTGTCATGGTAGACAGAGGATTGGATGGATGGGCATTTGTTTTAAAGGAAACAGAGGAGAAAAAGCTGGAGATAATAGAGGAAGAACTGATGACCAGACTTCCAGAGCAATTGCTAAAAATTACTTCTAAAATAGAATATTTTGGCGGTCTGGGTAGAGCAGTTGGAAGACTGGGAGAATTGAACCAGTGCTTCGAAAAGGCAAATCAGGCATTTGCATACCGTTATTTTAAAGAAATGAATCAAATTGTCCGCAGTTCAGATCAGATGGAGCAGGCTGTTATTGATGAAGGTTTAAAGCTTAGCTCTCTTAATGTAAATATGCTGGATCAGAGAATTGTGGAGAATTTCTTGAAAACCGGATTAAAAAGCGAAATTAAACCATTTATTGAAGAATATTTACATAGTCTTGGTGAATGTAATGTACAGTCATTACTGCTTAGACAGTATATCACAATGAATCTGTATCTGGCAGTGGTTTCTATGTTAGAAAAGCTTGGATATGAATCAAAGGAATTGGTAGAACAGTGTGGAGATTTTGAAACTATAGCAGATGTTTTTTCTACGGTAGAAAAAAGTAAAGCGTATTTGCAGCAGATATTTGAAACAGCCATTGATTTAAGAGAGCAGGCAGCAAAACAGAAATATAATAATCTTTTGAAGGATGCAACAGATTATATTAAGCAGCATTACGATGAAGAGAGCATTTCTTTGAATGTAGTTGCAGCCAGTGTAAATGTAAGTCCAAATCATTTCAGTACCATTTTTAGTCAGGAAATGGGACTGACTTTTATTGAATACCTGACACAGGTGAGAATGGAAAAGGCAAAAGAGCTTCTGCGCAGTACATCTATGAAAACAGCAGAGGTTGCCTTTGCAGTAGGATATAAAGATCCGCATTATTTCAGCTATACATTCAAAAAGACACAGAAATGTACACCAAAAGAATTTCGTATGAAAAACTAGACGGATGGAGGAATAGGTATGTGGAAAAACCAGTCTTCAATAAAAAAGCGTCTGAATATGCTGCTTCTGGTATGTCTGGTGCCGCTTACAATTGTTATTATTTATTTAATTGTATCCCTGAATCGTTTTTCTTCCAACTATGACAAAATTGTAGAAAACATTACAGTAACCAATGAATACAATATTAATTTAAAAGAAGATATTGATTATATCATGTATGTTATTGTTGCCAACTCAGAACGTGCCAGTGAATTAGTGGATATTGAAAAGCCTAATAAAATAATTATAGAGGCTAGAAATGTATTTTACGATTTGTATGTGGAAGCAGATAGTGATTATGCAAAAAAGCAGCTAAAGGGTATTCTGACCTGTCTGGATACGTTAAAAGATCGTGTTATGGAGTTGAAAAAAGATGTTCTGGTTGGTGGCACCTATGAAGAAAATATGGAAAGTCTGGATTTGAATATCAGAGTATTAACAGAATTGGTGCAGGAACAGATTCAGGAATATATCTATTACGAAACGGCTAATCTGGAAGCCATGCGTGAAAGTATTCGAAGAGATGTTGTGAATGCAATTACCATGACAGTCATATTAGTAATTGGAATTCTGACAATAGCATTGCTTACAAGCCAGACAATTATGAAAAGTATTACGGATCCGATTCAGGAGCTTTGCGAAGTGACACAGCAGGCAGGAAAAGGAGATTTTACTGTACGTGCCCAGCTAAGCAGTGATGATGAGTTGGCGGTTTTGAGTACCAGCTTTAACCAGATGGTAGAGAAAATTGGTAATCTGACAGAAGATATTAAAGTGGAGCAGCTTAACCTGCGTGCCATGGAGCTGAAGCTTTTACAGGCACAGATAAATCCTCATTTTTTATATAATACATTAGATGCAATTATCTGGCTTGCAGAATCCAATCAGACAGAAGAAGTTGTAAAAATGGTAACGGCACTGTCTGACTTCTTCCGTACAACCTTAAGTAAGGGCAGGGATTATATCACAATTAGGGAAGAAGAAGCACATATCCGCAGCTATTTGCAGATACAGCAGTTTAGATATCGGGATATACTGGACTATGAAATACAGATATCTCCAGAAGTATATGACTATCAGATTTTAAAGCTGACCTTACAGCCGTTAGTTGAAAATGCACTATATCATGGAATAAAAAGAAAACGTGGTATGGGACACATAAAAGTAACTGGCAAAAAGGAAGGAGATAAAATTGTATTCCGAGTATGGGATAATGGCATGGGACTTAACGAGGAAATGCTGGAATATGCAGAAGCGATTATCAAGGGAGAAAAAAGGGTAAAAGGAACCAGTTCTTCAGGGTTTGGATTATTTAATGTAGATCAGCGTATTCGACTTAATTATGGAACAGAATATGGTCTGCATTTAGAAAGTGAATATGGAGAATGGACGGAAGTAAAGGTAGAAATACCAGCTGTTCAATAAAAATGCTGGAATCGTAAAAAAATATACTTTTTTCGTAAAAAAATACACCTGTGTTCATAATTTATTCAAAAACTAGTAAAAAAATATACTTAATTCAAAAGGAAATCCGTATGAAAAGTAACCTTTCTATAATATAATTTAATCACAACAGGTAATCAGGGGTGGTTGCCTGCAAAAATTATATTTTAGGGAGGTTTTTTTATATGAAAAAGAGATTTTTAGCACTTATGATGGTTGCTGCATTAACTATGACAGCATTAGTTGGCTGCGGTGGTGGAAGCGAAGATACTTCAACTGATACTCAGCAGACAGAAACAACAGAAGACACAACTACAACAGAAGATACATCTTCTGATTTAATCACAGTTGGTTTCGCTCAGGTAGGTCATGAATCTGACTGGCGTACAGCTAACACACAGAACTTCCAGGATGTTTTCTCAGAAGCAAATGGTTATGCATTAAGCTTCGTAGACTGTGATAATGACAATGCTACACAGCTTGAAGCAGTTCGTACATTCATCCAGCAGGAATTAGATTACATCGTAATCGCTCCAATCGAAACAGCTGGTTGGGACACAGTTCTTCAGGAAGCTGAAGATGCTGGTATTCCAGTAATTATCGCAGATAGAGAAATCGATGCTGATCCTTCTATGTATGATGCTTGGGTAGGAACAAACACAACTAACGAAGGTATCACAGCTGGTAACTGGCTTGCTGAATACTTAAACGGTGCTGAAGCTAACATTCTTGTTATTGAAGGTTCTGTAGGTGCTTCTGCAGCAATCGGACGTACAAATGGTTTCAATCAGGTAGCTGCTGAACATCCAGAATGGACAATTCTTGATTCTCAGTCTGGTGACTTCACACAGGCAGGTGGACAGGAAGTTATGGAATCCTACATTAAGACATATGAAGGTCAGTTCAACGTAGTAGTTTGCCAGAACGATAACGAAGCTTATGGTGCAATGGATGCTATGAAAGCTGCTGGTATTACATATGGTGTTGATGGTGACGTAATCATTATTTCTTATGATGCTACACACGATGGCTTACAGTACACATTAGATGGTGCTTTCCACTGTAACGTAGAATGTAACCCAATTCAGGCAGAAGTAGTTGCAGGTGTTATCCAGAAAATGCATGCAGGCGAAGCTTATGATGCTGTAACATTAGTTAATGATGAAGCATTCGTAGCTCCTGGAATCGAAAGTGCATACGCTACAACAATGACAGAAGAAATTTTAGCAGGTCGTAAATACTAAGATATAGTATAATTGTAAGATTATAATGTAAAGTAAGACTACAGGAGGGAGAAATTCTATTTTTGAGAGTTTCTCCCTTTATTATAATAAAAGGGAGGATGTTGAAATGGAAAAAGATGTTGTACTGAAAATGACAGGCATCTGCATGACATTCCCTGGAGTAAAGGCATTACAGAACGTAGACTTTACTTTGAAGAAAGGTGAAATTCGTGCTCTGATGGGGGAAAATGGTGCAGGTAAATCCACCCTTATCAAATGTCTGACAGGTGTTAACAAATTTGAAGCCGGAGAAATTTATTTAGATGGAATAGAAGGTCCTATTGTAAACAGGGACACCATGGATGCACAGAAAAAAGGTATTTCTACTGTATATCAGGAAGTAAACTTATGTCCGAACCTTTCTGTTGCAGAAAACTTATTTATCGGTCGTGAACCATTAACAAAAATCGGAACAGTTAATAGAAAGAAAATGAACCAGATGGCTTCCAAGCTTATGGAAGAACTGGATTTGGATATTGATGTAACAAAAAATCTCGAAGATTATTCACTGGCGTTGCAACAGATGATAGCAATTGCCCGTGCTGTAGATATGGAATGTAAGGTTCTGATTTTAGATGAACCAACTTCCTCTTTAGATGATAATGAAGTAGCAAAATTGTTTGTTATGATGAGAAGACTTCGTGAACAGGGCGTTGGTATTGTCTTTGTTACACACTTCTTAGAGCAGGTATATGAAGTATGTGATGGAATTACGGTACTTCGTAATGGTACTCTGGTTGGGGAATACACAGTAGAAGAGCTTCCAAGAGTAAAACTGGTAGCTGCCATGATGGGTAAGGATTTTGATGATCTTGCTTCTATTAAACCGGAGGGCAGCGGTGATAAGAGTAATGAACCTATTGAAATTGAAGCAAATGGTTTAAGTCATGCCGGTAAGATTAAACCATTTGATTTAACAATACATAAAGGCGAAGTAATTGGTCTTACCGGACTTTTGGGAAGTGGTCGAAGCGAACTTGCCCGTACTATTTATGGTGCAGACCGTGCCCAGACAGGTACTTTAAAAGTAGATGGTAAAGAGGTTAAGATTAAAGAACCAATTGATGCCATGAATCTTGGTATGGGACTTTTACCGGATGATAGAAAAGCAGAGGGCATTATTGCAGATTTATCAGTTCGTGAGAATATTATTCTTGCAATGCAGGCTAAGCTTGGAACTATGAAGAAGATTCCAATGGCAAAGCAGATTGAAATTGCAGATCAGTTTATCGAAATGCTGCAGATTAAAACTGCCAGCAGAGAAACTTTAGTAAAGCAGCTTTCCGGTGGTAACCAGCAGAAGGTTATTCTTGCAAGATGGTTAGCAACCAATCCGGATTTCTTAATTTTAGATGAACCAACCCGTGGTATTGATATCGGTACGAAGACAGAAATCCAGAAGCTGGTTGTTAAACTGGCAGAAGAAGGAAAGAGCATTATCTTTATTTCTTCCGAAATCGAAGAAATGCTTCGTACCTGTAACCGTATGGCAGTGCTTCGTGATGGTGCCAAGGTTGGAGAGATTTCTGGCGATATGACTCAGGAAAGCGTAATGAAAGCGATTGCAGGAGGGGATAGTAATGAATAAAATAAAAGAAATCACGAAAAAACCGTTATTCCTGCCAATCTTTAGTATGATTTTAGTTATGCTCATTAACGTTGTTTTTGACGTAGCAGCAGGAAATGAAGCTTTTAACTTCTTTGAAATCTCTATTAAAAATGGAGTTTTATATGGACGTTTAATTGATATTTTAAACCGTGGCAGTGAAGCGGCTATTTTAGCAATTGGTATGACACTGGTAGTATCTTCCTCAGGCGGAACGGATATTTCAGTTGGGTCTGTTATGAGCTTAACTGGTGGTATGTGCTGTATGCTTTTAGCTGGATACGGCGTAACAAATGTATCTGAATATGCAAATCCGCTTTGGGTAGGTTTATTAGGTGGTATCGCAGTAGCCTTAGTTTGTGGTATTTTTAATGGTTTTCTAGTAGCTTATATGAATATTCAGCCAATGGTAGCAACTTTGATATTATGGTCGGCCGGACGAGCAATCGGATTACTTCTTTGTAATAGTCAGATTGTATATGTACGTGTACCTTCCTTCCAGTTTTTTGGCTCATACTGGGGATTTATACCTACACCGATTGTAATTACAATTGTATGTGTTGCAGTAGCTGCAGTAGTTTTAAAATATACAGCTCTTGGAACTTATATTCAGAGTGTTGGTATCAATAAGAAAGCATCCAGAATTTCTGGTATCAACTCTTCCAAGATTATTTTACTTTGTTATGCAATTTGTGGTTTATGTGCAGGTATTGCAGGTATTGTAGCAACTTCCAGAATTTATTCTGCAGATACGAATAACATCGGTCTGGATATGGAATTGGATGCTATCTTAGCAGTAGCACTTGGTGGAAACAGTCTTGGCGGTGGTAAATTTAATCTTGCAGGTTCCATTATTGGAGCTTATACAATTCAGGCAATTACAACAACTCTGTATGCGTTAGGCGTTTCTTCTGCAGAAGCACCTGTATTTAAAGCAATCGTAGTTATTTTAATCGTAATTATTCAGGCGACTCCTGTAAAAGAATTTTTCAAAAAGCTTTCTGCCAAGAAAGCAGAAGTAAAGGAGGTAGCATAGTATGAATAAGGGTAAGAAGAAATTGAGTATCAATAGTAATACTATTTTATTATTGATTACTATCGTATTATTTTTCGTTATGTATGCTGCCGGTTGCGTAATTTATGCAGATAAAGGTTTTACACGTCTACAGACATTTTTAAATGTACTGATTAATAATTCTGGATTAATCGTAATTGCTTGTGGCATGACTTGTGTCATGTTGACAGGTGGTATTGATATTTCTGTAGGCTCCTTAGTAGCTCTTGACTGTATGCTTTTAGCAGTGGGAATTGAGCATTGGGGAATGAGTAGTCCTGTACTTATGGTAGCTGTTTTAGTAATAGGCTTATTATTTGGTTTTGTTCAAGGCTTTTGCGTGGCATATCTGGATATTCAGCCGTTTATTGTCACCATGGCAGGTATGTTCTTTGCCCGAGGCATGACAGCAGTTCTTTCTACACAGCAGGTAAGTATTACTTCAGATGCTATTATGGTAGGTTTAGCTAATGCTAAAATTCAGCTTCCATTTGGAGCTTATGAAAACAAAAAAGGAATTTTACAGGTTCCATATGTCCGCGTAGCAGTTGTTGTTGCACTGGTTATTGTAGTTATTGTATTTTTAATGTTGAAATATACTAAGTTTGGAAGAAGTCTTTACGCAGTTGGTGGTAACCAGACATCTGCAACATTAATGGGGCTTGATGTAAAGAAAACAAAGCTTGGTGCTTATGTACTTTCCAGTTTCTTGACATCTATCGGTGGTATCTGTTATTGTTTAAATACTATGTCAGGAAGTCCAAGACAGGCATTGGGATTAGAAATGGATGCAATTTCATCTTCTATCATTGGTGGAACACTGCTGACAGGTGGTGTTGGTAATGTTTTTGGAACATTTTTTGGTACTTTGATTAATGGAACAATTTCTATTTTAGTTAAAACCAATGGTAAACTGGTAAGTTCCTGGGCAAATATTGTAACAGCGATTCTGCTTTGCTTCTTTATTATCTTACAGGCAATTTTTGCTAAGATTAAGGATAGTAAAAAGTAAGGAATCTGGCATAAGTATTATAAAAGTGGCAGGATGAGGGATAATATGGCAAAAAAAGGTATAGTTTGGCTGACGTTGATTTTTAGCTTGTGTCTCTTGGCAGGTTGTGGGACGGAAAAGGAAAAAGATGGAATTACAACATCACAAATGGAATTAGAAGAAGAATTTGTGGAAAATAGCGAAGAATACATTGTTGTTGGTTTTTCACAGGTTGGTTCTGAGTCAGACTGGAGAGTTGCCAGTACAGAGTCAGTTAAAAGTACCTTTACAGCAGAAAATGGCTATTATCTGATTTTTGAAGATGCACAGCAAAAGCAGGAAAATCAAATTAAAGCAATACGTAATTTTATCCTTCAGGAAGTGGATTATATTATATTAGATCCAATTGTTGAAAATGGCTGGGATGCAGTTTTTAATGAGGCACGGGAAGCAGAAATTCCAATTATTCTGGTTGACCGTTCTGTAGTAGTAGAGGATGAGGGCTTATATACATGCTGGGTCGGAAGTGATTTTACTGCAGAGGGAAGACGGGCAGGAGAATGGTTGCAGAATTATCTGGAAGAGCAGGGAAGAGAAGAGGAAGAAATTAACATTGTTACCTTACAGGGAACGATTAATTCTACGGCTCAGATTGGTCGGAGTGACGGATTTAGAGAAATATTAGAAAAGCAGCCAAATTGGAATATGCTTGAGGAATGTACAGCAGATTTCGTGCAGGCAAAGGGGCAGGAGGTTATGGAATACTTTCTGAATACCTATGAAGATATTGATGTAGTAATCAGTCAGAACGACAATATGACATTTGGTGCTGTTGAAGCCATTCGAAAAGCAGGAAAAACCTGCGGATCAGATGGAGATATTATTATCATTTCTTTTGATGCGGTAGAAGCGGCTTTAGAGGCTATGAAAGAAGGAGATATTAATGCTGAATTTGAGTGCAATCCTCATTTGGCACCATTGGTTTCAGAAGTAATTCAGCAATTGGAAAGTGGAAAAGCAGTAGATAAAATTCAATATGTGGATGAAACATACTTTGACACAACTATGGATTTGGAAGAAATTATAGAAGAAAGAACGTATTAAAAGGAAGAAGCAGGTTTTAGAAATCTAAAACTTGCTTCTTTTTGTGAGAGGAAAGAGTTTGAGATTCTTAACAAAGCTTGATTTAAAGCTTGATTTAAGGAAGAAAATGGATATAATAATATAAGATAAAACGACAAATTTAGAGTGTTTATATACATGTTTTATTTCATATATATTATAGAAAGAGATGAGAAGGTTATGATAACTTTGTTAAGCAAAATTTTTATTAAAAATCACAAAGAATATAAAAACCCCGATGTACGAAGAAAATATGGAATGCTTACCAGTATTGTAGGAATCTGCCTGAATATTCTGCTGTTTTTGGGAAAATATTTTGCGGGTATAGTAAGCGGTTCTATTGCTGTGACAGCAGATGCATTTAACAATTTATCTGATGCCGGCTCATCATTTATGACACTTGTTGGATTTAAGTTTGCAGGGATGAAGCCGGATAAAGAGCATCCTTTTGGACATGGACGATTTGAATACGTGGCCGGGCTGGGAGTGTCCATGGCAATTATTTTGATGGGATTTGAGTTACTGAAATCTTCTGTGGATAAGGTATTGAATCCTTCTGTAGTGAATATGGATATGCTTACAATGGTAATTTTGATAGTATCAATTTGTGTCAAAATATATATGGCTGTTTATAATTTAACAACCAGTAAGAAAATTGATTCACCAGCCATGAAAGCCACTGGAATGGACAGCTTAAGTGATACTATTGCTACTGCTGTAGTATTTGCTTCGGCAATTGTATCCAAGGTATTCCAGTGGAATATTGATGGATATTGTGGTATTATGGTAGCGTTTTTAATTTTGTATGCTGGATATAGTGCAGCAAAGGAAACAATCAGTCCACTTCTGGGAACAGCTCCATCACAGGAACTGGTAGAGGAAATTAAGGGAATTGTTATGGCACATGATGAAATTGTAGGAATACATGATTTGATTGTGCATGATTATGGTCCTGGGAGGATGATTATTTCTTTACATGGAGAAGTGTCGGGTGATGAAGATGTATTTGTTCTTCATGATGCAATTGACCGGATTGAAAGAGAATTGGGAGATAAGCTCAATTGTGAGGCTGTAATACATATGGATCCAATTGCAGTTAATGATGAATTGGTAAATAATACAAAGACGCAGGTTGAAGAACTTGTCATTTCTGTGGACCAGCGGCTTACAATACATGATTTTCGAATGGTAACCGGAACAACTCATACGAATCTTATCTTTGATATTTTAGTGCCATATGGATTGGAAATGACGGATGAACAGATAAAAAGAGCAGTAGAGGAACTGATTTGTAAAAAATGGAATAACTATTTTGCAGTAATTAAGGTGGATAAGTCTTACGTTTAATGGCCTTATAGTGAGAATGATACAAGAGGAATTTTTACTGTAAAAAGTATTTGGAAAATCAGAGTAATTGTGTTAGAATGTATTTGTAAGATTTTGCGAAGGGATGGTATGATGGAAAAGAGCAACACCATCAATCACGAAGAACAGGAATACCGCCGCAGAAGAGTGCAGCGGATGAAGAAGATGATTGTAGGGACCATCATTGTTTTAGTATTAGTACCAACCATTTGTTGTATTGGTTTATTATTTAAAGTCAGACAGCTGGAGAAACAACTGGAAAATTTAACAGGAAACCAGATTAGTATAAAAGAAAGATTATTAGATTTTGATACATCATTTAGTTCTACGGTCGTGTATGCGACAGATGTGTTGAGCGAAAATGTAGTTATTAACCAAAACGAGGACGGGAATAATACAGAAAATGGCGCGGAGGATAAGGCGCTTACATATGAGGAGCAATTAGATAAAACCATTGAGAAAGGTAAGGTTTACCTCACCTTTGACGATGGACCGGGACCATATACAGATGAACTGTTAGATGTTTTAGCCGAATATGATGTAAAGGCTACTTTTTTTGTGATTGGAAGAAAAGACGAGCATTCGTTGGAAATGTATAAAAGAATTGTAGACGAAGGGCATACATTAGCAATGCATTCCTACACCCATCAATATGGGAAAATCTATAGTTCTGTAGAGGCATTTGAAAAGGATTTTAAAAAGTTAAGTAATCTGCTTTATAAGACAACAGGAGTAAGACCAAAGTATTACCGCTTTCCGGGAGGAAGCAGCAATCAGGTAAGCTCATTGCCGATGGCAGATTTCATAGCTTATTTAAATGATAATGATATTGTATATTATGATTGGAATGTAATTAACGGTGATGCAACAGGAGAAAAGCTGACTACTAAACAGATGATTAAAAATGTAATGTCTGGTGTAAGAACGAACAATAATTCCATTGTTTTGATGCATGATTCTGTTTCCAATGATACTACAGTAAAATCATTGGCATCTTTAATCAAGAAACTCCAGAAAGAGGGGTATACAATATTGCCAATTACCGAATATACAAAACCAATTCAGCATGTTAAAGCTGATTCAGTGGAATAGCTACGCAGGGAGGTATAGAGCACATGGGTTTTTTTAAGAATCTGAAAGAAGATTTTTCCCAGGCAGTGAATGAATTGCTTCCAGAAGAGGAATTTCTTGATGAAATGGAAGAAGATTTTATTGACAATCTGGATGAAGAGTTATTGGATTTGGAAGATATTGAAAAATCAGAAAGTCTTGTCGGTGAGGAAGCAGAAGATCCTTTTGAAGAGGATGAACTTCTGAAAGAATTGCTGAAGGAGTATGAAGAGGAGAAGGTAGAAACTGAAGAAGAAGATTCTTTAGAGATGGAACCTTTTGAGGAACCAGAGCTGGGAGAAGAATTGGAGACAGAAGATGTTTTTCAGGAAGAACCAGAGTTAGAACTAGAACTGGAAATCGAATTGGAAGAATTGTTGGAAGAAGAACCAATACTTGAGGTTGAATCAGAGGAAATACTGGAAGAAGAGCCAGAACTAGAGGTTGAGCCAGAGGAAATACTGGAGGAAGAACCGGAACCAGAGGTTGAATCAGAGGAAATACTGGAAGAAGAACCAGAACCAGAGGTTGAGCCAGAGGAAATACTGGAAGAAGAACCGGAACCAGAGGTTGAGCCAGAGGAAATACTGGAGGAAGAACCGGAACCAGAGGTTGAGCCAGAGGAAATACTGGAGGAAGAGCCAGAACCAGAGATTGAGCCAGAGGAAATACTGGAGGAAGAGCCAGAATTAGAGGTTGAACTGGAAGAATTTTTAAATAATGATAATAATAATGAAGAAGCGGAGGAAGAAAAAATGGCAGAGATTGATGAAATGTTAGATATTGCAGAAGGAGAACTTCTGGATGATGATAGTGTAGACATGGACTTAATTGCAGAAATGCTGAATGAAGAAGAGGAAAGTTCTTTAGAAGAACTTGCTATGAATGATGTTGCTGTGGAAGAACCAGCAGCAAAGGCTGAGGCATATACAATATCAGAAGGTCCAGCAAGTAGTGACGTAACTGTAATTACAAAAGGTACAAGAATCGTAGGTAACATTATTTCTGACAGTTCTTTAGAAATCAATGGTGCAGTAACAGGAAATATTGAATGCCTTGGCAAGTTAGCTATTAATGGACAGGTATCAGGTAACTCTTCTGCATCTGAGATTTATGTTACAACTTCTCGTTTAGAGGGTAATTTAATAAGTAAAGGTACAGTAAAATTGAGTTCCGGAACGGTAGTAATTGGTGATATTGAAGCAGCTTCGGCTGAAATTGCAGGTGCTGTAAAGGGACAGATTGATATTAACGGACCAATTATAGTAGATTCTACTGCTATTGTAAAAGGGGATATTAAGGCAAAATCTGTACAGATTAATAATGGTGCTGTTATTGATGGACATTGTGCATTATCTTATGCAGCAGTTGATATTGACAGCTTCTTTGACAAATAAGTTTAAACCATTATGATGGAGGTTTAACATGAGCGAATATAAGAGAGTTATGCTGAAGCTCAGTGGAGAAGCTTTAGCAGGCGAGAAAAAGCATGGTTTTGATGAAGCAACTTGTATTGAAGTTGCCGAACAGGTAAAACAGTTAGTAGACAAAGGGATTCAAGTAGGTATTGTTATTGGTGGCGGTAATTTCTGGAGAGGAAGAACCAGCGAAACCATTGACCGCACCAAGGCAGACCAGATTGGTATGCTGGCTACTATTATGAACTGCATTTATGTATCGGAAATTTTCCGTCATGTAGGAATGAAAACACAGATTCTGACACCGTTTGAGTGTGGTTCTATGACAAAACTGTTTTCAAAAGACAGAGCTAATAAATATTTTGAAAAAGGTATGGTAGTGTTCTTTGCAGGTGGAACCGGACATCCATATTTTTCTACAGATACAGGAATTGTACTTCGTGCTATTGAAATGGAAGCAGATGTTATTTTACTTGCAAAAGCCATTGATGGTGTGTATGACAGTGATCCTAAAGATAATCCTGCTGCAAAAAAATATGATGTGGTTTCTATGCAGGAAGTTCTGGATAAACAGTTAAAGGTAATTGATCTGACAGCGACAATTATGTGTCTGGAAAATAAGATGCCATTACTGGTATTTGGGCTGAATGAAGAAAACAGTATTGTAAACACTGTAGATGGCAAGTTTACCGGAACTAAGGTTACTGTTTAGTCAAAAGAATGATTTGAAAATAATAAAAGATGGGAGAATCTTTATGAGTGATATTACAAAATACGAAGAGAAAATGAAAAAATCCCTTGGCAGCTTGGAAGAAGAATATGCTTCCATTCGTGCAGGAAGAGCAAATCCACATTTATTGGATAAGTTAAAGGTTGATTACTACGGACAGCCATCTGGTTTACAGTCTGTAGCAAATATCTCTGTTCCAGAAGCAAGAGTTATTTTAATCCAGCCATGGGAATCTTCTTTAATTAAAGAAATTGAAAAGGCAATTCTCGCTTCTGACCTTGGTTTAACACCAAGTAACGACGGAAAAGCAATTCGTCTTGTTTTTCCTGAATTAACAGAAGAACGTCGTAAAGAACTTGTTAAAGATGTTAAGAAAAAAGCTGAAAATGCAAAAGTAGCAATTCGCAATATTAGAAGAGATGCTAATGACGCGTTTAAGAAAGCAAACAAAGCAAATGAAATTTCTGAAGATGAATTAAAACAGGTAGAAACACAGATTCAGAAAGTTACAGATAAGTATATCGAAGAAATTGATAAAGCTATGGAAGCTAAATCTAAAGAAATTCTTACAGTGTAGAAAATGGATTAAATACATGATATAATTATAGCTGTAAAGGTCCTTGTATTAGGATTTTTACAGCTATAATGCCATAAATAATAAAATGATTTATGATTTCGTGGAATTTAAAAGGAATAAAGGTGATATACAATGGAGCAAAAAGAAATGAAAATCCCCCAGCATGTTGCTATTATTTTAGATGGAAATGGACGCTGGGCTAAAAAGAGGATGCTTCCACGAACAGCCGGTCACACACAGGGAAGCAAAACAGTGGAGAAAATATGCAAAGTAGCCACAGAAATGGGAATAAAGTATTTAACAGTGTATGCCTTTTCTACAGAGAACTGGTCCAGACCTCAGGAAGAAATCAATGTTTTGATGAATCTTCTGGGGACATATTTGAATGACTGTATCAAAAACTGTAGAAAAAATAATATGGTAGTGAAAATAATCGGAGAAGTGGCTCCGTTAAGAGATGATTTGAAGGAAAAGATAAAAGAATTGGAAGAGGAATCTGCAAATAATACAGGACTTTACCTTCAGGTAGCAATAAATTATGGCGGTAGAGATGAAATCCTTCGTAGTGTGCGTAACATGCTGAAGGATTATGGAGATAATAAATTTAGCATTGATGAAGTGGATGAACAGAAATTCGCTTCATATCTGGATACAGCAGGGATTCCGGATCCGGATCTTTTGATTCGTACTAGTGGTGAACAGCGATTATCTAATTATCTGCTTTGGCAGCTTGCCTATACAGAATTTTATTTTACAGATGTATTATGGCCGGATTTTGATAAAGAGGAATTAGAAAAAGCTATTGAATACTATAATGGAAGAGACAGACGTTTTGGAGGAGTAAAAGCGTAATATGTTTGGTGAAAGATTAGCAAGTGGAGTCGTGTTGCTGGCAATTACAATTTTTGTCGTATTTACTGGTGGAAATATACTTTATGCGACAGTAACAGCGATTTCCCTGGTTGGATTAATGGAATTGTACAGAGTACTTGATTTTCATAAGACACCTTTGGCATTTGCAGGCTATGCAGGAAGCTTATTAATTGATGGTATTATATTAATTGGAAGAGAAGAATTATTACTGCATGTTTTGATTGGATTAATGATGCTGTTTTTAGCAATTTATGTTCTGATGTATCCAAGATACAATTCAAAGCACATTACAATGGCATTTTTTGGGCTTTTCTATGTGACAATTATGCTGTCATACATTTATAGAATTCGTATGATGGATGATGGGCTTTTATTGGTGTGGCTGATTTTCATAGGAGCATGGGGGTCAGATACTTGTGCTTATTGTGTTGGAATGTTATTTGGTAAGCATAAATTTAAAGGCCAGCTTGCAACGTTAAGTCCAAAGAAAAGTATTGAAGGCTGTGTCGGTGGTGTTGTAGGTGCGGCATTAATTGGTGCTATTTATGGATATTTTGCAAAAGATGCATTGGTTCAGATTAGTGATCCGATCTTTGTGTTTGCTGTAATTGGTGGAATTTCATCTGTAATTGCACAGATTGGCGATTTGACAGCTTCTGCAATCAAGAGAAATCACAATATCAAAGATTATGGAAGACTGATTCCAGGTCATGGAGGAATTCTGGATCGATTTGACAGTATTATTTTCACAGCACCTATGGTATATATTCTGGCAGTTTTATTGTAGGAAAATTTGTATTTCCGTGCAGGAAACTTTCAGAAGGAGGACAATATGAAGAAAGTAGCGATTTTAGGCTCAACAGGTTCTATTGGAACGCAGACATTAGAAGTGGTAAGAGCGTATAGTAATGAATTTGAAGTGACTGCTTTAGCAGCAGGAAACAACATCACGTTATTAGAACAGCAGATTTTGGAGTTTAGACCCAAGGTAGTCTGTGTCTGGGATGAAAAGAAAGCAAAAGAATTAAAAGGCAAAATAAGTCATCTGGACATACCTGTATTGTCAGGAATGGATGGTTTAATTGCATGTGCAACAGAAAAAACTGCAAATATTGTAGTTGGTGCAGTGGTTGGTATGATTGGGATTTTGCCTACCATTGAAGCAATTAAGGCAGGAAAAGACATTGCCATTGCCAATAAAGAAACTCTTGTAACAGCAGGTCATATTATTATGCCGCTGGCAAAAGAAAGAAATGTAGCGCTTTTGCCGGTAGATAGTGAACATTCTGCAATTTTTCAAGTATTACATGGAGAAGATAAAAAAGAAGTAAGTAAAGTGATTTTAACAGCTTCCGGTGGGCCTTTCAGAGGAAAAACATTAAAGGATTTAGCAAATATACAGGTAGAAGATGCATTAAAGCATCCTAACTGGGCAATGGGACAGAAGATAACAATTGATTCTTCCACAATGGTCAATAAAGGATTAGAAGTTATGGAAGCAAAATGGCTTTTTGATGTGGATTTTGACCAGATTGAAGTAGTAATCCAGCCACAGAGTGTGATTCATTCTATGGTAGAGTTTAGAGATGGCGCAGTTTTAGCACAGCTTGGGACACCGGATATGAGGCTTCCAATTCAGTACGCATTATTCTACCCTAGTAGAAAACCTTTAGATGGAGACAGACTGGACTTTAGAAAAATCGGAAAAATTGATTTTGAGGAGCCAGATATGGAAACTTTTAGAGGACTTAAGCTGGCTTATGAAGTCGGAAGAAAAGGCGGAAGTATGCCAACAGTTTTCAACGCGGCCAATGAAATGGCAGTTGCGAAATTTTTAAAGAGAGAAATCCGCTATCTGGAAATTCCGGAAATGATTGAATATGCACTTAGCAGACATACATGGAATCCAAATCCAAGTCTGGAAGAGATTCTTGCAATCGAAGCAGATACTTATGAAAATATTAGGAGTAAGTGGAATTAATTTGAGTTTTAGAATGGAGTAAATATATGAACATAATTGTAGCAATATTGATTTTTACCCTGATTGTAGTAATACATGAGTTTGGGCATTTTCTTCTGGCAAAGAAAAACGGTGTGGGAGTTATTGAATTCTCTGTAGGTATGGGACCAAGACTGATTACTTTTGCTAAAAATGAATCCGGTTCTAAAGTGTGGTGGGGAATGTCCCAGAAGCAGTTTGAAGGGCTTGAAGGTTTTGATGAAATTACGAAGTATTCATGGAAATTACTGCCAATTGGCGGTTCCTGTATGATGGTAGGAGAGGATGAAGTTGTAGAAGCGGATAATGCTTTTGGGAAAAAGGGTGTATGGGCAAGATTTTCTGTTATTTTTGCCGGACCATTTTTTAACTTTATTCTGGCATTCTTACTTTCTATGATTTTAATTGGCTTTGCAGGCTATGATGCACCGATTGTACCAGAAGTACAGGCAGGATATCCTATGAGTGAAGCGGGAATTCAGGCTGGAGACAGAATTATTTCCATTAATGGGGATAGAATTGACATTTTCCGCGAAATCACAGCATTTTTTCAGTTTAATCCTATAACAGAGGATTCGGTGCTGGAAATTGTTTACGAACGTAATGGAGAACAGAAAAATGCGGTGGTGCGACCAATTCAGAATGAAGCAGGAGCATGGATGGTTGGTATTACATTAAGAAGCACATACCAAAAAGCTTCTTTACCAGAAGTTGTAAAATATGGTCTGATAGAGGTAAAATACTGGATTAAGACAACATTAGAAACAGTTGGTCAGCTTGTAGTTGGAAAAATTGGGAAGGATGAAATATCCGGTCCGGTTGGTATTGTTAATATGGTTGGCGGAGTTATTGAGGAAAGTTCAGAATATGGTGCAATGACTGTATTTTTAAATGTTTTAAATATGTGTATTTTATTAAGTGCAAATTTAGGTGTTATGAATCTTCTTCCGCTTCCGGCGTTAGATGGTGGAAGACTGGTATTTATCCTCATTGAAGCTGTAAGAGGCAAGCCAATTGACCAGGAAAAGGAAGCAATGGTGCATCTGATAGGTCTGGCAGCATTGATGTTATTAATGGTATTTGTAATGTATAATGATATTACACGTTTGTTTTAAAGGATAAACAGGCAATGACAAATGACATCCAATGGATGTGTATCGTGGAAAAGAGGTAATTATGTTTAGAGATAATACAAAAGTAATTACAATTGGAGATAGAAAAATTGGTGGTGGCAATCCAGTATTAATTCAGTCCATGACTAATACAAAAACAGAAGATGTGGAAGCAACAGTAGCACAGATTTTGGAATTGGAAAAAGCAGGCTGTGACATTATACGTTGTGCAGTTCCCACAATGGAGGCAGCAAAGGCTCTTGCCGAAATAAAAAGACAGATTCATATTCCTCTGGTTGCAGATATTCATTTTGATTACAAATTGGCAATTGCTGCTATGGAAAATGGTGCAGATAAGATCCGTATTAATCCGGGAAATATCGGTGACAGAGACAGAGTAGAAAAAGTGATTGCAGTTGCCAAAGAGAGAAAGATTCCAATTCGCGTTGGAGTAAACAGTGGCTCATTAGAAAAGCATTTAATTGAAAAATATGGTTCTGTAACTGCAGAGGGACTGGTAGAGAGTGCTTTGGATAAGGTAAAGCTTATTGAAGAAATGGGTTATGATAATCTGGTTATCAGTATTAAATCATCTAATGTTTTAATGTGCATCAAAGCTCATGAGCTGATTGCAAAGCAGACAAAATATCCTCTTCATGTGGGAATTACAGAATCAGGTACTGTATATTCCGGTAATATCAAATCATCTGTTGGATTAGGTGCTATTCTTTCTCAGGGAATTGGTGATACAATTCGTGTATCTTTAACTGGAGCACCTTTGGAAGAAATCAAGACAGCCAAAGCTGTTCTTAAAACATTAGGACTCAGAAAAGGCGGAATTGAAGTAGTATCCTGTCCAACCTGTGGAAGAACCCGTATTGATTTAATAGGACTTGCTAATAAAGTGGAAGATATGGTACAGGATATTGATTTGGATATCAAAGTTGCTGTTATGGGTTGTGTGGTTAACGGCCCTGGAGAAGCAAGAGAAGCAGATATTGGAGTTGCCGGTGGTGTTGGTGAAGGTCTGCTAATCAAAAAAGGAGAAATTGTAAAGAAAGTGCCGGAAGATAAGCTTTTGGAAGCTTTAAGAGAAGAATTACTCCATTGGGGCAAATAAAAAAGAGGTAATTGTATGTTGTTTTTTGAAGTTTTTGATAACCTGTCTGTAGGGGCAGATTTGACAAAGCTATTTGAAGAAGTAGAAGTAGAGCGAGTAGTGGCTTCCAGAAGCCATTCCCGCATTAAAATATACACAAAGAGCAGGCATTTGATTACATATCGTAATTTGAGGACGATGGAATATCAGATGAAAAAGCAATTATTTTCTGATATTCCAACAGAAGTCTGTTTTATACCAAGGTATGAGTTATCCGCCAGTTATACGCCGGAGAAGCTGATGCCTGTTTATTTTGACAGCATTTTAGACGAATTTCGTGAGGAAAGTGTCTTGGATGCTGCCATTTTAAAAAATGCAAAATTTAATTTTGACGGGGATAAGCTGGAGATTGCTCTTGAAGACAACTTTGTTATCAAGGAAAGGTGTGTGCATTTAAGGGATAAACTGACTTCAATTTTTAATGAACGCTGTGGGTTTTCTGTTCAGATTGGATTTACTTATTATGAAGTAAAGAGAGAGAAAGAGGAAGAACCTGTTTTTGTTATGCCTGTAAAAGCTCAAAATAGCAGAGCAGAAGAAAAAGAGGGGAAAACACCTGATGTAGAAGCAGACTTAAAAGCCGGAAATAAGAAGACAGAAGAGAAAAAGACAGAAAAAGCCACTTCTGATATGGGAAAAAGCTTTAATAAAACATTCGAAAAAGGTAAAAGAAGCTTTAAAAAGCTTCCGGATGATCCGGATATTTTCTATGGAAGACCATTTGAAGGAGAAGTTATTCCAATTTCAGACATTCAGGATGAAATTGGAGAGGTTGTGATTCATGGAAAGGTTCTTTCTGTAGAATCAAGAGAACTTCGTAATGAAAAAACTATTGTTACATTTAATGTTACAGATTTTTCGGATACTATTGCGGGTAAGCTTTTTCTTCGAAATGATCAGGTAGAAGAACTTTTAGGCGTATTAAAAAAAGGCAGTTATATAAAAGTAAAGGGTATGGCATTAATGGATCATTATGACAAGGAAATAGGTATTAGTTCCATTGTCGGCATGAAGACGATACCTGACTTTACAGTACCAAGAAAAGATAATAGTACCAAGAAAAGGGTTGAACTCCATGCACATACTTTAATGAGTGATATGGATGCAGTAGTAGATCCTAAGACACTGATAAAACGTGCCAAATCATGGGGAATGACATCAATTGCTATCACTGACCACGGTGTAGTACAGGCATTCCCGGATGCCAGCCATGCTTTGGATAAGGGTGATGATTTTAAAATTATCTTTGGCTGTGAAATTTATTTAGTTGATGATTTGAAAAATATCGTAGAGAATTCCAAAGGTCAGAGCCTTTGTGAGCCATGCGTTGTGTTTGATATTGAAACAACTGGTTTTGGACCGGTTAATGATAAAATTATTGAAATTGGAGCAGTAAAAGTAATAGATGGTAAGATTACAGACCGCTACAGTACCTTTGTTAATCCAGAAATACCAATTCCATTTGAAATTGAAAAGCTGACAGGCATTAATGATGAAATGGTACTGCCGGCTCCAACAATAGACATAGTTCTTCCGGAGTTTTTAGAATTTTGTAAGGGCTGTATTTTGGTTGCCCATAATGCATCTTTTGATGTGGGATTTATTACAAAAAAGGCGGAATTTTTAAATATTCCAGTGGATTTTACAGTAGTGGATACAGTCGGAATGGCAAGAGCACTGTTGCCGGAGCTTGGAAAATATAAGCTGAACATTGTTGCTAAAGAACTGGGTATTTCTTTGGAAAATCACCATCGTGCTGTAGATGATGCAGGAGCAACTGCAGGGATTTTTGTGAAATTTATCGAAATGCTGGCAGCACAGGAGGTCACAACGTTAGAGCAGCTTAATGAAATGAGTAAGGCTTCGGAAGAAGTAATTAAAAAAATGCCAACTTATCATGCAGTAGTTCTGGCAAAGAATGACTTAGGAAGAAAGAATTTATATAAATTAGTTTCACTTTCACATATTGATTATTATGCGAGAAGACCTAGAATTCCAAAGAGTGTTTTTGAGGAGAATAGAGAAGGTCTGATTATTGGCTCTGCCTGTGAGGCGGGAGAACTCTATCAGGCGATTTTACGCCAGCAGCCACAGGAAGAAATTGTTCGATTAGTGAATTTTTATGATTATCTGGAAATTCAACCTCTTGGTAATAATGCTTTCATGGTAAGAGATGAAAAATATGGAGATATTAATAGTGATGAGGATTTAATTGCTATTAATAAGAAGATTGTAGCGCTGGGAGAGGAATTTAATAAGCCGGTAGTTGCAACCTGTGACGTACATTTTTTAGATCCGGAGGATGAGGTTTACAGACGTATTATTATGGCTGGAAAAGGATTTAAAGATGCTGACCAGCAGGCACCATTGTATCTTCGTACGACAGAAGAAATGTTGGCAGAGTTTGCTTACCTTGGAGCGGAAAAAGCAGAAGAGGTTGTTATTACCAATACCAATTTGATTGCTGATTGCATTGAAAAAATTGCACCGGTAAGACCGGATAAATGTCCTCCGGTGATTCCAAATTCTGATGAGGATTTAAGAAAAATTTGTTATGATAAGGCACATTCCATGTATGGAGATCCTTTACCGGAAATTGTAGAAGCGCGTTTGGAAAAGGAATTAAAATCTATTATCAGTAATGGATTTGCTGTAATGTATATTATTGCACAGAAGCTGGTATGGAAATCCAATGAAGATGGATATTTAGTAGGTTCACGAGGTTCTGTTGGTTCCTCCTTTGTAGCAACCATGTCTGGTATTACGGAGGTAAATCCCCTTCCGGCACATTATTATTGCCTGAATCCGGAGTGTAAATATTCGGATTTTGATTCAGAGGAAGTAAAGGCTTATGCAGGGCGTTCCGGATGTGATATGCCTGATAAGCTTTGTCCGAAGTGTGGAAAGCCATTGGCAAAAGACGGGCATGAAATTCCATTTGAGACCTTCCTTGGTTTCTATGGAGATAAGGAGCCGGATATTGACCTTAACTTCTCTGGGGAGTATCAGTGTCATGCCCATGATTATACTGAAGTTATCTTTGGAAAGGGTCAGACATATCGTGCCGGAACCATTGGTACATTGGCAGAAAAGACTGCTTTTGGATATGTTTTGAAATATAACGAAGAACGTGGTATTCGTAAAAGAAAATCGGAAATTGCCCGTATTGCAGAGGGCTGTGTTGGTGTAAGACGTACTACGGGACAGCACCCTGGTGGAATTATCGTATTACCATTAGGAGAGGAAATCTATTCTTTTACTCCGGTACAAAGACCGGCTAATGATATGACAACAAAAACAATTACAACACATTTTGACTATCACTCCATTGACCATAACTTATTAAAACTTGATATACTTGGACACGATGATCCGACCATGATTCGTATGCTGGAGGATTTGACAGGGGTAGATGCCAAAGGAATTCCTTTTGATGACCAGAAGGTATTGTCTCTCTTTGATAATGCCAGTGCATTAAATATTCCAGAGGGAAGCTTGCCGGAGCTTGATTTGGGAAGTCTTGGAATTCCTGAATTTGGTACTGATTTCGTAATGCAGATGTTACGAGATACCAAACCAAAGAATTTATCTGATTTAGGACGTATTTCCGGTTTATCCCATGGTACGGATGTATGGTTAAACAATGCCCAGTATTTCATTGCCAATGGAGATTGTACACTTTCTACAGCTATCTGTACCCGTGACGATATTATGACATTTTTGATTCATAATGGAGTAGAAAATGGTCTTGCATTCAAGATTATGGAAAGTGTACGTAAAGGAAAGGGACTGACACCGGACATGGAAAATGCCATGTTAGATGCAGGTATTCCGGAATGGTATATTGAATCCTGTAAGCGAATCAAATACATGTTCCCTAAAGCCCATGCTATTGCGTATGTTATGATGGCACTCCGTATTGCATGGTTTAAGGTGTATTATCCATTAGCCTATTATGCAGCATTCTTTAGTATCCGTGCCTCTGCATTTAACTATGAGTTAATGTGTCAGGGAAGAGAGCGTCTGGAGCATCACATGGCGGACTATAAGCGAAGAGAAAATGAACTGAGCAAAAAGGAACAGGATACTTATAAGGATATGCGTATTGTTCAGGAGATGTATGCAAGAGGCTATGAATTCATGCCAATTGACATTTATCGGGCAAAAGCAAGAGATTTCCAGATTATTGATGGAAAACTGATGCCATCCTTTAGTAGTATTGACGGTATGGGTGACAAGGCGGCAGAAGGTGTCGTAGAAGCCGCAGCTCAGGGAACATTTTTATCACGAGATGACTTTAAACAACGTTCTAAAGTCAGTGGTACTGTGGTAGAAGCTATGGCTGAGATGGGACTGCTTGGTGATTTGCCAGAGTCCAACCAGATGTCAATTTTAGACTTTTTGTAAAAGTTTAGGCACAGACACGAGCTTAGGGCTGAACTGTTACATTGATAAATAAGGAGATTAGCATGAATGATTTAGAGCAGTATATTAATCTTATGATAACTGCAGGAGTAGTAAAAATCATAATCAGCAAGCCGGCAGTTAAGACAGATGAATATAAAAAGGTTGTTGTGGAAAGAAAAGAAAATGGCTTTCAGCTTGTAAAATACACAGAAAAACAGGCTTTTCATGAGAATCTTTTGACGGAAGAATTAAGTAAACGATGTGTAGAAATTATAGATGGTCATTTCAGGCAGATTAATGGCATGTCAGAAAATGAAGAGCATATTATTTTAATTTCTAAAAAGGGAGTCTGCAATTACAAAGTAAAAAAGACTGCAAAGGATGCGGTTAAATTAAATGCTGGTGAGGGCAGTCATAACAGGAAGAAAAATTATATCCTTGAGGAGGGAATGAAGATTGCTCCTTTGGTGGATATGGGTGTATTTACCAGAGATGGTAAGGTTGTCAGCTCCATGTATGATAAATATAAGCAGATTAACCGTTTTATTGAAATTCTGAATGATGAGATTGCAGGCTTAAAAGTTAAAAAATTGAACGTTATTGATTTTGGCTGTGGCAAGTCTTACCTGACCTTTGTGGTATATTATTATCTGACGGAAATCATGAATATGGAAGTTAATATGATAGGACTTGATTTAAAGGCAGATGTAATCAAAAAATGTAATGAAGCCGCCAAGAAATATAATTATACTGGTTTGAAGTTTGAATTAGGTGATATCAATGGATTTGATGCACCTTTTGATGTGGATATGGTAATTACACTCCATGCTTGTGACACGGCGACAGATTATGCCTTATATAATGCAATTAAGTGGAAATCACGTATGATTTTTTCAGTGCCTTGTTGTCAGCATGAATTAAATAAGCAGATTAAACCAGAGAATATATCCATTTTGTCGAGGTATGGAATTATTAAAGAACGTTTTTCTGCATTAGCAACAGACGCAATCAGAGGAAATCTGCTCGAATATTGTGGATATAAAACTCAACTTTTGGAGTTTATTGATTTTGACCACACACCAAAGAATATCTTAATAAGAGCAGTATATCGCCCGGTTACACCGAAGAGTGTGAGAACGAAAGCTTTGGAAGAAGTGGAAGCGATTAGGAATGAGTTTGGATTTGAACCTTGTCTGTACCAGTTGCTGGAGATAGATAAGGGAAAATAATATTATTAAGGGAATAATCTGGTAAGTGTTTGGAATATTGGAAAGGAAGAATAGAAGATGGGGAATATAATTGATTATTTAAGAAGTTACGGACAGTATACCTTTGAAGAAAAAGAATTTAATGAAGTGGATAATCTGATATTATCTCAGTTTGCTTATCTGAAGTTTGACGGGTTAGTGCCAGCTCCTTTTGAAAAAAGGAATGGCGTAAAGCTTCTGGATATTTTAGTGCATCCTGAGCGTAACAGAATGTTTGCAGATGAGCGTTATGAAAAGGTAAACCGCGGATTATTTGAAGCGCTGGTATTTAGTAAGCGTTATCAGAATATGCGTCTGAATCATTATGCCATTGAAACAGATATGGAAACAGAAAGCCAGTTTTGTGCCATAACCTTTTATCTGGATAATAATCTGACTTTTGTGGCATACAGAGGAACTGACGAAACATTAGTCGGCTGGAAAGAGGACTTTAATATGACTTTTTTATGCCCTGTGCCATCCCAGAAATATGCAGTGGAATATCTTAATGCCATTGGCAGCAAGATAAAAACGCCGTTTATTGTAGGTGGTCACTCTAAGGGAGGTAATCTGGCTGTTTATGCATCTTTAAAATGTGAAAATGCAGTAAAACAGAAGATTAAAGTTATTTACAATAATGATGGACCTGGCTTTAGGAGAGAAGTTTTTGAAGATGGTGAATACGAGAAGCTTTCAGAGAGAATTATCAAAACTGTACCGCAGGCTTCTTTCTTTGGAATGCTTCTACAGGATGAAAAGGAAGTTCAGGTTATCAAAAGCTCTGGTATTGGCGGCATTGGGCAGCACGACCCTTACACATGGGAAGTGGAGGATGGAGCCTTTATACAGGTAGAAGGCGGTATATATAAGGGTCAGCAAAGGGTGAATACTAGTCTGAATGAATGGTTTTCACATTTGAATGAAGAAGAACTTAGAACTTTTGTGGATACATTTTTTGAGGTTGTCTGGGCTACAGAAGCAGAAACTCTCATAGATTTGACAGAGAATTGGGAAGAGAATCTTGGAAAAATCAGAATTGCCATTAAAGATGTAGACGGTGAAACCAGAAGAATGATTTTGGAAATCATTGGAATTCTGGTTACAGGAAAACGTCTTCCAAAGCTGGAACGAAAGAAACCGGATAATTTCCTGAAAAAGAACGATGGGAAAGAGATAGAATCAGAAATAGAAGAAGATGTTGATGTAGCAGAATTAGAAACGGAAGATTCCGAAAAGCTTAATATATCAGAAACCATAAGAGAATTACTGGAAGTGGAGTATTTAGATGATATAAAAGAAGTAGCTAAAAAATCAAAAGCCTATGACCGAATTAGGAATTCAAAAGTAGTGAAAAAAGGAATGACAGCGGTTAAGGTAAAAAAAGGAAAATAGTGTAAAAAAGGCAAAGAATATGCTAAAATAAAGTATCAAAGACGTTTTTTGTTAAAGAAAATAAAAGAAAGATAAATGTAATGGGGAAGGGAGATTAGTGTATGGAAAGACCTCAACATAAAGAAAAAGAGCTATGCTATTTCTGTTTGGGTTCAGCTGCATTACTTTTTATAGCCGCATTTCTTTTTGACAGTCCAAAAGAAATTTTGGAAGGGATGATTGCTATTGTGAGTTCCAGAGATGCATTAATAACAGATTATTTTGAAGTAGCAGGATATGGGGCAGCATTTTTTAATGCGGGGCTTATGCTTATATTTGCAATGGGATTGGTGAAAATTACAAACCTCCCATATTCAGGTGTGACACTGGCGGCGATATTTTTAAATACAGGATTTGCATTTTGGGGTAAGAATCCGATTAACGTTCTTCCGATTATTTTTGGTACATGGTGTTATGCAAGGCTTCATAAAATGCACTTTGCAAGAGTTGTATATACGGCAATATTTGCAACCTGTCTGGCACCACTTGTTAGTGAACTTGTGCATATATTGCCATTTTCAAATTTGGGTAACCTGATAGTTGCAATATCCATAGGAATAATAGTTGGATTTCTTATACCACCATTGGCGATGCATACAGCATCTATGCATATGGGTTATAACTTGTTTAACGTGGGATTTGCCGGCGGTACACTGGCATTTATCATATATAGTGCATTAAAGTCTATGGGAATTGAAAGTGAAGCCGTATTTTTGTGGAAAACAGGGAAAAATTGGGGAATTGTGATTGGAATGTTTCTGTATTTTGTAATCACATTCTTAATCGGGTTCTGGCTGGCTGACGGAAATATGCAGGGGTTACATAAAATTGTACGTCATCCGGGACGTGCGGTTGCTGACTTTGTTATGATGGACGGAGCTGGAACAACTCTTATGAATATGGGAATTATGGGAATCGTGGCAGAGGTCTATGTTCTGCTTGTAGGCGTGGATATATCAGGTCCGGTTCTGGGAAGTATTTTGGCTGTATTTGCGTTTGCAGCATTTGGTGCCCATGTAAGAAATTATATTCCAGTGCTGATAGGTGTGTATTTATCAACCTTCTTTTCTGTATATGAACCAGATTCACCGAGTATAATAATTGCAGCATTGTTTGTAGTTGGTATTGCACCAATTGCAGGTGAGTTTGGTGTGCTGGCAGGTGTGTTATCAGGTATGGTACATGCGGCTGTAGTAACCTGTACATCTCAGTTGTATGGAGGCTTAAATCTATATAACAACGGATTTGCGGCAGGTTTTGTTGCAATTGTCATGGTTCCGTTAATTGAGAGCGGTATGAGACGGTTTGAGATACGCAGGCATGAAAGACAGAAAAAGATTGATTTAAAAAAGGCGATACAATTGGAAAAACTTATACCTTCCGGAAAGAAGCCTGAATTAGAAAATGAAACAGAAACAGAATTAGAAAAATAGAATGGGTCAGGAGTTTAGTTATGGTACATGAAGAAAAGAAAATTGGAAAAATTGTAGAAGAGCTGACAATGTATTTTTTTGCATTAGGTGCAAAAAATATGGAGTCTAAAATTGAAAGAAACGGCAATGAGGTTAAAATTACATTTCGCTCTGATTATAAGCCAGAGTATGAGCACAACATTTTAAAAGCGGAACAGTACTTGCTGGAACCAAAGAATGAGGGCATAGAGGATATGTACTGGGAGCTTGCAGGTTCCGGTGATCCGGGAGAGAGTAGTCAGCTTTTGTTAGTCGGTATGATGATTGACCATCATGAAGTTAGAAAATATGAAAACGAAGTTGAGTTTGTTTTTTACAGGGAGTTATTTAAGTATTAAAATTAACTATTTTAAATTTATTTATGTAAGGGGTTGATTGCATGAAGCTTACATTTATAGGTGCAGCTCATGAAGTAACAGGTAGTTGTCATTATCTTGAGGCATGTGGAAAGCATATTTTAATTGACTGTGGAATGGAGCAGGGACCGGATTTATATGAAAATCAGGAAATTCCGGTGGCTTCGGGAAACATTGATTATGTTTTACTGACTCATGCTCATATTGACCATTCAGGTAACTTACCTCTTTTGGTAAAAAATGGTTTCAAAGGGGAAATTGTATGTACGTTTGGAACCTCTGATTTATGTAATATCATGCTTCGTGATAGTGCACATATTCAGGAGTCAGAAGCAGAGTGGCGTAATCGAAAAGCACGCCGTTCAGGTGGACAACTGTATGAGCCATTATACACCTTGGAAGATGCAGAAGGGGCTATTTCCATGCTTTCCCCAATTGATTACCATCAGAAAATGCAGTTGTGTGATGGTATTGAAGTGCGATTTATAGATGTGGGACATTTGTTAGGATCTGCAGCTATCGAAATCTGGATTACAGAGAATGATGTTACGAAAAAGATTGTATTTTCTGGTGATGTCGGTAACACAGAACAGCCTATTTTGAAAGATCCAGAACAGGTTCTGGAAGCCGATTATGTTGTTATAGAATCTACATATGGAAATCGTACCCATTCAGACATAAAACCAGATTATGTGGAAGAACTGCTTCCAATTCTTAGAAGAACCTTTGAAAGAGGCGGAAATGTGGTGATTCCATCCTTTGCAGTTGGCCGTACACAGGAGATGTTATATTTTTTTAGAGAAATTAAGACTAGAAACCTGTTACCGGAATTTAGTGACTTTGAGGTGTATGTAGATAGTCCGCTGGCAAATGAGGCTACCAGTGTATTTCATAAGAATTATCAGTCCTGTTTTGATGAAGAAGCAATGGCACTGATAAAAGAAGGTATTAATCCGCTGATTTTTCATGGTCTTAAGACAAGTATTACAAGTAATGATTCCAAGATGATTAACTTTGATACAAAGCCTAAGGTAATTCTGTCTGCTTCAGGAATGTGTGAAGCCGGACGTATCCGTCATCATTTAAAACATAATTTATGGAGACAGGAAAGCACAGTTTTGTTTGTTGGATATCAGGCAGTGGGAACTTTGGGACGTAAATTAGTAGAAGGTGCAGATACGGTGAAGCTTTTTGGAGAAAATATTGAGGTGAATGCAGAAATCTGTGTGCTTCCAGGTATTAGTGGACATGCTGATATGAATGGACTACTTGACTGGTTAGCCGGATTTACAAAGAAACCAGAACATGTATTTATTGTACATGGAGAAGATATGGTAACGGAAGATTTTGCAGCAACCATTACAGAACGATTTGACATCCCAACCTTTGCACCGTTTTCAGGTGGTTGTGTGGATTTGGCAACTGGCGAGATTCTAAGTCAGGGAATTAAGCAGCCAAAACGTGCTTTGGAAAAACCGGAGAAAGCAAGGGCAACGGCTGCATTCAATCGTGTTGTTGCTGCAGCTAAACACTTAATGAAGGTGGTTCTTAAAAATGAAGGACTTGCAAATAAGGATTTAGCGAAGTTTGAGACACAGATTTTAAATCTGGCAGATAAGTGGGATAGAAACGATAAGTAAGTGGAGTAGAAGTTATGTTAGATTTTATTATTATTGCTATTATATCTGTTATAGTGGCAATTGGAGTGCAATCCGGAGGAAAGTCTTCCGATGGAGATGATAAAAAGAGAACCGTTGTTGTGAAAGGTATGACAAGCGGACATTGTAAAACAAAAGTGGAACAGTGTATCAAGGAACTGGGTGGTGCAACTGCAAAGGTAAATCTTAAAAAGAAAACAGTAACTGTTTATTTGGAGAGAGCAATAAGCAACAAACAAATTCAGACCGCAATCGAAAAGGCAGGATATGAGGTATTAGAAATACGATAATTGCATTTTTGACAAAATGTTATCTTTTTTGACAAAATCCTTTATGTGTCCAAAGAAAAATGGTAAAAATTAGTGTATAATACGAATACTATATGACGGAAATGGAGGAGCTTTAAGATGGATAGCAAGAAGAAAATGCAGAATAAAATGTTATTTACTATGCTGGGAAGTATGATTTTACTTGTTATATGGCAAATTTCTATACTAAAGCTTTTGGAAAAAGGAAAGATAAGTACATTTGTGGCAATGCTGTGTATTGTCGGAGTATTGGTAGTCGTAATGGGTGTATTGGTTGTTCAAATCCGCTTCTTATTGGGAAAACTTATAAGCATTATTGGAGGAGCTACGAATTCCAATGATGCGATGATGGATGAAAAAGCGAAAAAGCTGGCAGAAAGAGACGATGAGTTTGGAGAACTGGCACGAAAGATGCAGAACACATTTTCATCTATAGGGGAAGTTATGGAGGGAATAAAAAATGCGTCTGAAGATTTGAGCGAGGTATCTGATCAATTGGCTGAAATTTATTCTGGCATATCAGTGGCAGTTGACCAAAGTGAAGAAGAAGTAAAAATAATTACCAATAATATAGAACTTCAGGCAGAGCAAAGCATAGATATGAAAGAAAAAATAGATGCGATAAGTGTTTGCATTGAAAAAATAATAGGTAATGTAGAATTACTTGTACATAGTTCTGAGATGATGTGTAGTTGCAATGATGGAGCAGAGCGTATTATTGAAGAATTGGTTGAAATCAGTAAAAAGAACAGCGAAGCTATGAATAATGTAAAACACCAGTCAGAGCTAACCTATCAGTCTGCACAGAAGATTCGTACAGCAACGGAAATTATTGCCGGAATTTCCAATCAGACAAATTTGCTGGCATTGAATGCAAGTATTGAGGCTGCAAGAGCCGGAGAGCATGGAAAGGGATTCGCAGTTGTTGCAGAGCAGATACGATTGTTAGCAGATCAGTCAAAACAATCTACCGGAGAGATAGGAGAGGTAGTAGAGGTACTATTGAAAAATGCAGATGTGAGTGTAGATATTACGGAAGAAGTATCATGTGCATTTTTAAAACAGAATGAGAAAATTCAGGAAACAGAAGAAATTTTAAGTTCATTAAATCAAGAAGTTGGTAAAGTTGGAAGCTTTATTACAGAAATTACAGAAGAAGTAAAGGAATTGAGTGTACATAAAAATGTTATTGAGACAGGTGTGACTGCATTATCCACAGCGGCAAAGGAAAATGTAGAAAGTGTAGAAGTGACATCAGAAAATATGGTAAAACTTCACAAGGCTGTTGAAGAATGCGATGCTGTCATGGAGTCTGTAGTTTGCGTTTCAAAAGGCTTACTTGGTTATATGAAGAAATTTGGAAATATGCTTACGAATAATAAAAAAATACCTTTATAAAGTGTAGTATAAAAAACTGATAGTAAGAGAGGACTTTTGCTATCAGTTTTTTTAATAAACATTCATTAGATATTGTTTGAGTTTCCGCATTTTATTCATCACATAATGGGGCGTTATCTTATAATATATGAGTATGATTTTTCATTGAACTTTTATAAAAGTCAGCTTATGCCTCA
>CAYTGQ010000002.1:0-40432 GCA_964437345.1 uncultured Lachnoclostridium sp.
CACGAACACAGCCACGAACATGACGAACATTGCAACTGTGGCGAACATAATCACGAACACAGCCATGAGCATGACGAACATTGCAGCTGTGACGAACATAATCACGAACACAGCCACGAACATGACGAACATTGCAACTGTGGCGAACATAATCACGAACACAGCCATGAGCATGACGAACATTGCGGCTGTGGCGAACATAATCACGAACACAGCCACGAACATGACGAACATTGCAACTGTGGCGAACATCACCATGAACACAGCCATGAAGCTACTGCCACAAGAGAATTATCTGGCACTGGCAAGGTTCAGGTTTACATCATAGAAAACTTAGGCTGTGCCAACTGTGCATCTAAAATGGAAAAGAAAATCAATGATTTGGACTACATCGAAGATGCTGTCATTACTTTTGCTACTAAGCAGCTTAGAGTAATTCCAAAAGAAGATGCCGCTGATAAAGATCTGGTTTCTGTTTTTCAGGAAATCTGCTCTTCTGTGGAATCTGAAGTAAAAGTTGTACCAAGAACCCGTGACAGAAAAACTGACAGTTCATCTTCCAATAATGAAAAAAACGCACATTCACGTAATCATGGCGAAGAAAAGGAATCTATTTGGGGAATTGTAATTGGCGCTGTTCTTTTTATCCTTGGCAAACTGATAGAAAGTGCTTTCCCTTCTCTTTCAATCGTTGTATTTGTCATTGCTTATGTAATTCTTGGTGGCAAGATTGTTATAACTGCTCTTAAAAACTTGAGCAAAGGTCATGTATTTGACGAAAATTTCTTGATGAGTATTGCTACAATCGGCGCATTTATCATTCAGGAATATCCAGAAGCTGTAGGCGTTATGCTGTTCTACCGCATCGGTGAATACTTTGAGCACGTTGCCGTTGAAAAGAGCCGTAAACAAATCATGGATGCCGTGGATATGCGTCCGGAAGTTGTTAATCTTGTAGATGGTGACAACATTACTATCATGAATGCAGAAGAAGTTCAAGTCGGGGATATTTTACTGGTTCGCCCTGGTGACCGTATTCCTTTAGACGGAACTGTTATAGAAGGAAGCAGTCGTATCGATACTTCTCCTGTAACCGGAGAACCGGTTCCTGTTTCTGTCAAAGAAGGGGATTCTGTTATTTCCGGCTGTGTTAATACTTCCGGTCTTATTAAACTTCGTGTTGATAAGGTATTAGAGGAATCCATGGTAACAAGAATTCTTAACTCTGTTGAAAATGCAGCAGCAAGTAAACCTAAAATTGACCGTTTTATCACAAGATTTGCAAGAGTTTACACTCCATTTGTTGTAATTCTTGCTACAGCAACAGCCATTATTCCATCTCTTATAACAGGTGATTGGAATTACTGGGTTTATACAGCACTGACTTTCCTTGTAATTAGCTGTCCTTGTGCTCTTGTATTAAGTGTTCCTTTGGCATTCTTCTCAGGTATTGGTGCTGGTTCTAAAAAAGGAATTTTATTTAAAGGCGGAGCTTCTTTAGAAGCCATGAATGATGTGAAAGCTATTGTTATGGATAAAACCGGAACTATTACAAAAGGAAATTTTGTCGTACAACAGGTTATTCCAGCAAATCAGTCAGCACAAAAGGCCATTTCCGAAGATAATCTGCTGGCTATGTGTGCAAGTGTGGAATCCACTTCTACACACCCTATTGCTGTAAGTATTGTAAACGCTGCAAAAGAAAAAAATCTTTCATTTAAGGCTCCTGATTTTGTGGAAGAAATTGCCGGAAAAGGAATCAAAGCTCAGATTGAACAAAATGAATTGCTCTGTGGCAATCGTAAATTAATGGAAGATTTTCAAATTGATTTATCTGCTTACCCAGAAAAATCACACGGTACTGAAGTTCTTGTTGCTTTAAATGGCGATTTTATAGGACATATTATCATTGCTGATACCTTAAAACACGATACTGTTTCTGCCATTGCTTCTATCAAAAAACTTGGAATCCGCACTGCTATGCTTACAGGTGATTCTGAAGAAAATGCTCTGGAAATTGGAAAAGAAGCTGGCATTGAAGAAATCCATGCTAAATTATTACCAGAAAATAAATTAGAGAAGTTACAGCAAATTCGTGAAAATCATGGTGCAGTTATGTTTGTAGGTGATGGTATCAATGATGCTCCTGTTCTTGCCGGTGCAGATGTTGGTGCTGCTATGGGAAGTGGTGCAGACGCTGCCATTGAAGCTGCTGATGTAGTATTTATGACTTCCAGCATGGAGGCTGTTCCACAGGCACTTTCTATTGCACGTGCATCAACCCGCATTTCCAGACAAAATGTAATCGTTGCACTTGCAGTTAAAGCTCTGGTTATGGTACTTGGTCTTTGCGGTATTGCTTCCATGTGGATGGCAGTATTTGCCGACAGCGGTGTAGCTATGCTGTGTGTACTTAATTCAGTCCGTATCCTTTATCAGAATAAATAACTGGATTTTTTTATAATTATTCTTTATACTGTTCATAAAGCAGATATCAATCTGCTTTATGGACAGTATTTTGTTAGAAAGAAGGAAATCGCATTATGATAAATCCAAAAGACCTAGCCTCCCTTCCTTTTTTAAAAAAATCTCCCTATACAGGAAGCTTTCAGGGAATGCGTTATCGGATTCAAAAAGAAGAAATCGAAGAACAATTATATTTAAAGGCATTTGTCTGGAAAGAACCTTTTGCTTTTGATAAAACCCCGGAAGAGGATAAACTATCAGAAATCTTTGACTTTTCAGAAGACGGATTAAAAGCCATTTTAGAATGGTTAGAAAAAAGCCATGCTTCACTCACAAAGTAAAGCATGGCTTTTTAACTGCATAAACATGTATTATCTTATACGAATACAAATACTCCTACATAATAATGATACTTGCACACCCTAAATCATTTGCCAAATCATAAACCTTTCCACTGGTAAGACCAACAACAACCGGTCTTAAAACTGCCCCCTGATTATTCTTAACAACCCTTGCCGATTCCCCATTACTAAGTTCTACTGTCGAATCCACAGGATAAAGTATTACACTTTCCATAAAGCTTCTCATTGCAGTGATATCCAGCTCATCTGTCATAGACATAATCAGTTCAACGGCATCACGCTGTGAAAACGCCTTTTTGTATGGTCGTTCCGTTACTAATGCATCATACACATCAGCAACCGAAAGAATTTTGGCATAAGGTATAATTTTCTCAGATGTACAGCCTAAAGGATACCCTTTTCCATTCATTTTTTCATGATGCTGTAACACTGCTAATGAAACGGCATCTGAAAAATCTTTCTTTTCACGAAGAATTTCAAAGCCTAACATGGAATGCTGCTTCATAATTGCAAATTCTTCGTCATTAAGCCTTCCCGGCTTATTTAACACTTCCAATGGAATCTTAGATTTACCCATATCGTGGAGAAGACCCGCAATTCCAATATTATAAACATCTTTTGAGGAAAGTCCCTGTTTACGGGCAACAATCATGGATATGGTAGCTACATCCACACTGTGCTTAAAGGTATATTCATCGCTGGTCTTTAATGTACTAATATCAACTGCCAGAGCATCGTTATCATCAATTGCACGAATTAAATCATTGGTAATTTTAGTGGAGGTCTCAGCAAACTGCTGTGAATTAGAGTTATTATAAAGATACTGGATTCCTTCCGAAACACGCTTTTTAACACTTTCAGAAAGCTGTACCTTTGCAGGATCCTTAACTTTATTCTTCTCGATAGTGTTGACAATTGTAGCCGGAAGCTTTTCTTCCTGCTTTTCAGGTTCAGCTTCACCTTCTTCTATGTAAACACCTGTTACGTTCAGCTTCTTCAATGCCTGAATCAGATAATCGTTCAGAATAGTCCCTTTTGCAATTAAAGTACGGTCCATGCGGTCTTTTATCGCCTGTCCCATTCGCATGCCTTCTTTTAAAGAATTAGTACGCACAAAATAACGACGAATCACTGTTTTTCCTCCATAAATGTAGACTTCCCAATGTTTATCTATATATTATACTATATTTGATTCATTTTTCCAATAGTCAGTTTGACGTATCAAAAATACAAAAAGCAGGAATCTTAATAGAATTCCTGCTTTTCCCAAAGCTAGCAACGGGAATCGAACCCGTGACCTCAACACTACCAATGTTGCGCGCTACCGACTGTGCCATGCCAGCTTACCACTAATTCAGTTCTTTGAAAATCTGATTCAGCTTTACTTTAATTCGTTGGAGTGCATTATCAACGGACTTAGGTGAACGTCCTAATATGTCTGCTATCTCCACATAGGAAAGACCATTCATATAGTACTGAATAACTTCCTTTTCAAGAGAACTCAAGCGTCTCTCGATTGTATATTCTAACACAGCAATATTCTCTTTGTCAATAACCAATTCCTCAGGGTTCAAATTTTTCTCCCCATGAACATAGTTCACATAATTTTCTCCGTTTTCCTGTCCTTTGTTCTCTCCAAACGCAGGACCATACAAAGAAATATATGTATTAAGCGGTATGTTCTTCTGACGATTAGAGGCTTTGATTGCAGAATACATCTGTCTGGAAATACACAAGTCAGCAAAGGTATAAAAGGTGCCTGCTTTTTCGCTTTCATAATCGCGAATTGCTTTGTAAAGCCCAATCATACCTTCCTGAATTAAATCTTCTTTATCGGCTCCGATTAAAAACAGATTGGCTGCTTTTCGTCGGACCAGATTTTTATATTTTTCCATAAGGAAATCTACGGCATCACTTTCTCCCTGCCTGATTTTTACAATGATTTCCTCATCTGTTATCCCCTCGTAAGTCTTTTTCATTAGACTTTTCTATCCTTTCTCCATTCATTGCGATATTCTGACTCCCAAAGTCTTATTCGCAATTATATTTATCCTCTCTGGCGCACGATTTCATAAGCAAGAATACCTGCTGCTACAGAAGCATTTAAGGAGTCGATATCTCCTTTCATTGGAATCTGGGCAACGAAGTCACATTTTTCCTTCACCAGTCTTCCTACACCTTCCCCTTCACTTCCAATTACAAGGCCAATTGGTCCTTTTAAATCCAGATTGTACATAATCTGACCATCTAAGTCAGCACATACAAACCAAAGACCTTTTTCTTTCAATTCTTCGATGGTATTGGCAAGATTCGTAACTTTGGCAACAGGTGTATAATTAATTGCTCCCGCAGATGCTTTTGCAACTGTTGCAGTTAATCCCACTGCACGGCGTTTAGGAATGATAATTCCATGTGCACCGGCCTGATTTGCTGTACGAATAATGGCTCCTAAATTGTGCGGGTCTTCAATGTTGTCCAGAAGAATTAAAAATGGTGGCTCTCCCTTTTCTTCTGCTGCCTTTAACATATCCTCTACTGTACCATATTCATAAGCTGCTGCATATGCCATAACACCCTGATGTTTACCTGTTTCAGACATCTGGTCTAAACGTTCTTTCTTTACAAAGTTAATAATGACATCTGTTTTCTTTGCCTCTCTCAAAATAGACTTAATTGGTCCATCCTGACAACCATCTAATACAAACAGACGATCAATGGTCTTACCGGAGCGAAATGCTTCCAATACCGCATTTCTACCTTCAATTGTAAATTCTTCGTATCTCATGCTTCCTCACATTCTGTCGCTTTTGCAACCCTATATCTTAGTTTTTTTCCATGTAATGCAAACTATACCTTTACTGTTCTTCTTTCATTCTCTCCAGCCCAAGCTTTACAAGCTCCAATGCACGCACCATCTGGTTATCCAAGTAAAGATATCCCATCAATGCTTCAAATCCCGTTGCCGTACGATAATCTCTTATGCTGGCATTCTTTGCAGAAGTAGCTGACTTAGCATTACGTCCTCTCTTATACACTGCCATTTCTTCCTCTGTCAGTTCTTCTTCAATTGAATGAATCAGATTAGCCTGTGCCTGTGCTTTTACCAGTGAGCTTGCCTTTTTATTCAAAATATTTACCGGTGCATTACCCTGTTCTACTAAAATTGTACGAATAATAATTTCATATATTCCATCACCGATATAGGCAAGAGTCAGTGGAGAATACTGCTTTGCCTCCACGTCCTCCAGCCCAAACTGTTCTTTTATCTGTTCTAACAGACTTACGCTCTTTTCCATCTTACACCTTCTCTGGTATCTTCTAATACGATTCCTTTTTCTAATAACAGGTTACGGATTTCATCAGCCTTTGCAAAGTCCTTATTCTTTCTTGCCGCCTGTCTGTCTGCAATTAACTGTTCAATTTCTTCGTCTAACAGTTCTTCTTCTTTTTCTACCTTTAAACCAAGAATACCACAAAGAAGTGTAATTCTGTCATACATTACTTTTACCGCTTCTTTTGTACTGTCAGCATTCATTTTTGTATTAGCAAGCTTAACCATTTCAAATACTGCTGAAACTGCATCTGCTGTATTAAAGTCATCATCCATGGCCGCATCAAACTTAGCATTAAATGCATCTAATTGTTCAATAACTTCTTTTTCTTCTGCTGTCATTGGCTCATCTTTTGCATTTTCTAACAAATGACTTAAATTAGCTACTGCTGTTGTAATTCTTTCTAATCCGTTTTTAGCTGCTTCCATCAAGTCCTTGCTGAAGTTCAGTGGCATACGATAATGTGCTCCACTTAACATAAAGAAACGAAGGACTTCATATGGATACTGCTCTCCAATTTCTCTTACTGTAAAGAAATTGTTTTCAGATTTGGACATTTTCTTATTATTGATGTTTAAGAAACCATTGTGCAGCCAGTATCTTGCAAATTCTACGCCATTCGCAGCTTCGCTCTGTGCAATCTCATTTTCATGGTGAGGGAAAATAAGGTCTTCTCCACCGGCATGGATATCAATCTGGTCGCCAAGATAACGCTTGCTCATTACTGAACATTCAATATGCCAGCCTGGACGGCCTTCGCTCCATTTAGATGCCCAGAATGGTTCTCCATCCTTCTTTGGCTTCCATAATACAAAATCCAATGGGTCTTCTTTGTCTTCTTCTCCTGCAACCTTAATATCTCTATGACCTGCTTCTAAATCATCAATATTTTTCTTAGATAATTTGCCATAAGGCTCAAAGCTTCTTGTACGGAAATATACAGTTCCATTCTTCTCATAAGCATGACCCTTGTCAATTAATGTCTGAATCATATCCAGCATACCATCAATTTCTTCTGTTGCCTTTGGATGTGTAGTAGCCGGTTTAACATTCAAATGCTCCATATCTTCTTTTACAGCCTGAATATAACGTTCAGAAATAACTGTGGAGTCTACACCTTCTTCAATGGCTTTTTTGATAATCTTATCATCTACATCTGTAAAGTTAGAAACATAATTAACTTCATAGCCTTTGTATTCAAAATAACGTCTTACTGTATCAAATACAATCATTGGTCTTGCATTTCCGATATGAATATAGTTATATACAGTAGGTCCGCATACATACATTTTTACTTTGCCTTCCTCTAATGGTACAAATTCTTCTTTCTGCTTTGTCAGTGTATTGTATACCTTCATAATTTACCTCTTTCTTTGTATATTAATGTTGTTGCTGTTCAATTCTGTCAGAAAGTTCTAAAATCATCTTCTTCAATTCTTCATTTTCTTTCTGAAGGGTTAATATATCATTCTTTACCGGGTCAGGCAGATGAACCTGATCCAATTCTTCTCTTGGAACTTTTACATTATCTCTTTTTACAACTCTTCCCGGCACTCCAACCACCGTAGAGTTTGGAGGTACTTCGGAAAGCACAACGGAGCCGGCCCCAATTTTGGAATTTTCTCCTACTGTAAAGGAACCTAATACCTTGGCTCCCGCACTAATCATAACATTATCCCCAATCGTTGGATGACGTTTCCCCTTTTCTTTACCTGTTCCTCCAAGGGTAACTCCCTGATAAAGCGTTACATTATTGCCAATAATTGCCGTCTCTCCTATTATAACACCATTTCCATGATCGATAAATAGTCCTTTTCCAATTTTTGCACCCGGATGAATCTCGATTCCTGTCTTTCTTGCTGTTCTCTGAGAATACCATCTTGCCAGAAAATAATGTTTTCCTTCGTATAACCAGTGGGCCACCCGATATCTGGTAATTGCCCGGAAGCTTGGATATAAAAACACTTCCATTGGTGTCTTAATAGCCGGGTCTCTCTCCTGTATAATCGCAATTTCCTCTTTTATATATTGGATAAAGCTCATTTTAATATTTCCCCTTTCCTCGCAAGCGAACCGCTTTCCTCGCTTTACACAACAAAACCGCCAATAACTACGCACTCCATTAGAGGCGAAATTATCCGCGGTTCCACTCTTATTTATATCTCAAAATTATGCAGATAACGGCTGCTACCGTACTGTGCTACTTAATAAGCTGTTCACACAATCAGCTCCCGAATGCACTTCACCAATCTCCCAGTCAAGAATGCTTTCAGCCGGTGACATTCTCTCTCTTTTACCTTCTTACTGGTTACTCTTTTCGTTCTATGCTTTTGCCTTTATTTGTACTAAAATTTCAATTACACTTTATTCTATGCAAAAAATTTTATTTTGTCAAGAAACTTCCACCCATTCCCTATTTATCACAAATTCCAACTACTACACAAGCTCATTTATATACACTCTTTGTTCATTAAATGCACTTTCAAAGGTCAGCTTATCGTCCAGAACCTTTGCCATAATTGTTTCTTTGCAGGTACATTTCAGTTCTGCTCCTATTGTCTTCAATATCTCCTTATCCAGGAAATAACTTTCATAGAAAGATATCTGACTCTTATCCTTTACCAAATTCTGCTCCAGTAACCTTTCCAGAATTTCTTTTGTAAAAGAAGTATCAATCAAAGCTTCTATCACTTCCAGATAACCATTTTCCGAACCAAAAGACAATACACCTGCCATCTCATTATTCTGATTCTGAAATACCATTACCTTCCCTTGCATTGCCTCCATTTCTGCCTGTAAATCCCTATAATACTTCTCATCCCGCACAACATAAACATCAAATTCGTCTGAAAGCTTTTTGTCACAGTAAGCAATTAACTCCTGCCACTCCCTGTCTGAAAGCTCCACAAGCTCTTTCATCTGAATTGACTTATTGTCTCTTCCCAATTCAGCAGCCTTCATAAGAGACACTTCTATTCCCTTTAACAAAATTCTTTCCTGCCTATAAATCGTCTGAAAAGTAAATGGTTCGTAAATTCTTTTATTGGCCGGCATCAGAAATGTGAATGGAATCCGTTCCTGCCGCATTTCTGAAAATGCCTGTTCTAAAAGCTTTCTCATTCTGCCCTGCTTACGGAACACTTCTTCTGTGGCAACTCCTACAATATAATAACTTTTTATCTTTTTTCCCTGCCACATCAGTTCATAAGGATTCAGATGAACCATACTGACCACATGATTGTTCTCTGTATCTACCAGTATCTCATTATCTTTACACTTTTCTTTAAAATAATAATCCATATAGGCTTCACTGTCTTCAAAACAGCTTTTCCATAAAGCACGGCATTCTTCTTTTACCTTCTTGGTCATATTGCTTTTTCCTATTTTCTTTTATTATTTATCTACAGGCAGTTTATTATTCACCTTTGCAGCATCCACTGCAGCCATTACAGCCAGCGCAGCCATTACCACCCATTCTGTCGTCATAGGCATAATTCATAACTTTATTAATAAGGCAGACTGCCTGTGAAGAAATCCCATCACCGGTTCCGGTAAATCCCATACCTTCTTCGGTTGTAGCTTTTACATTGACTTGCTCCACATCAATATTAAGAACTCTGGCAATATTTTCTCTCATAGCCGGAATATGCGGCAGCATCTTTGGTCTCTGTGCAATAATAGTCGCATCAATATTTTCGATGACATAAAGCCTTTCTTCCAGCATAAGTCCAACCTGTCTTAATAATTCAAGGCTGTCTGCACCTTTAAATCTTTCATCTGTATCAGGAAAATGCTTTCCAATATCTCCAAGGGCTGCTGCCCCTAATAATGCATCTGAAATTGCATGTAATAATACATCAGCATCTGAATGACCTAATAAACCTTTTTCATAAGGAATCTTAACTCCGCCGATAATCAAATCTCTATTTTCGACTAATTTGTGTACATCGTAACCCATTCCAACTCGCATATTTTAACCTCCTTTTTCTATATAAAAAGAAAATGCCTCAAAGCGTATTCGCTTCGAGACACTTTATTCAGTAGCGGGGAAGGGATTTGAACCCCCGACACCACGGGTATGAACCGTGTGCTCTAGCCAACTGAGCTACCCCGCCATATTAAACATGTCCACTTTCTGTCGGACACGTTTAATAGTATAACTGTTTTTGCGTTAGGTGTCAACCTCTTTTTTCATTTTTTTGGAATATTTTTTAGAAAGTGGTAATATGGCTGCCATTTCTACCTTTTTCCACAATAATTTGCTTTTCAATTCGTTCCTTCAGCTCTGTTACATGAGAAATTATTCCGATAAGTCTGTTATGCTCTGTAAGACTTTCCAGTGTACTCATTGCCTGCTCCAAGGATTCCTCATCCAGTGCACCAAAGCCTTCATCAATAAACAATGTTTCTATCTGAATTCCTCCTGCATAACTCTGTACCACATCAGAAAGTCCCAATGCCAAGGATAAGGCTGCTTTAAAGGATTCCCCGCCTGACAAAGTTTTTACCGGACGCTTTTTTCCTGTAAAGTTATCCAAAACTTCCAAATTCAGACTGTCAGTGGTTCTTCCATCTGATACTCTTTCGACTTTACTTAACTGGTATCTTCCACCTGTCATTTTGCCAAGACGTAAATTTGCTGCTGTAACAATATCTTCAAAATACGCTGACAGTACATACTGTTCAAACACCATACGTTCTTTATTTTTTCCAACTGCTGCCTGCTCTAAGCCTTTAATTAAGCTGTATTTTCCTTCTAACGCCTTTCTTTCCTTCTGCTTTTCAGAAATAGAACGAAGCGCATTATCATTCATTGTAATTTTTACAACCTTTGCTTCTTTTTCTTTCAGAAGAGACTTCTTTTCTTTTTCCAATATCATAAGAATTTCTCTGAAACATTCTGCACAAGCTGTCTTTTCCATATTACTTTCGAAGAATTCTCCAAATTCTTTACTCTTACAAAGCTTCTCCATGAATCTTTGTTTTTCCTTCTCCAGTTCTGCCCACTCTTTTTCCAATTCCTCTAATAGAATTTTTTTACCTTCTGCCAGAAGCTTCTGCTTTTCTTCCTCTTTCCTTACTTCAGAAAGTTTCTGCTCATGCAGCTTTCTCATCTGTTCTTTTTCTTCCCAGAATTGCTCCTGCTCTTTTTCTTTTTGTTCTTTTAGCTTTTGCATTTTTTTCTTTTCCTGCAATGCTGTCTCTAATGTTTCTTTTTGTACCTTCTGCTGTGCCTCTTCTTCCACAAGTTTTTTCTTTGCAGACTCCAACTGAGCATTTGTAATCTGCAAACTGTCTATGCCTGCTTCATATTCTTTTTCCATGGCTTCCAGCGTTCCCTTTTCTTTGGCTGCCTGCTGATATACTTTATTTTTTTCTGCTTCTGCCTGTTGCCATTTTTTCTTCCAGCTTTCTACCTCTTTTTCATCAGGTACATCCTGTGATACCACTGCCGGATTAGGATGACTGGTAGAGCCACAGACTGGACATGGCTTTCCTTCCTCCAGATAACGGGCTGCCAGACCAATAGCTGCTGCTTTATAGATTCTGTCCTTTTCTTCATACTGACTTTTTATCTTGTCACAGTCAGCCTCTGATTCCTGATAGTTTTCCTGTGCCTGCAAAAGTTTCTTCCGCTGTCCTTCAAGTTCTTTTTTCCTTTTTTCCAAATCTCTATATCTTTTTAATTCTTCCTGTACACGGACAAGACTAATCTGAATATCTGTCAGTTCTTCTTCCAGATTTACATAAGTCTTTAACTCTTCTGTCAGCTTTTCAAGTAATTCTTTTCGCTCTTCCTGTTTTGTTTCAAGCTGCTTTCTGTTTTTTTCAAAAGCTTCCTGCTCTGCTGCTGCTGTTTTTACAGCTGCTTCCTTTTTCCTTTCACTTTCTTCTTTTTCCTTTACACAGTCTGCAATCTTTTTTTGTTGCTCCAAAATCCTCTTTTCAAGGGCTCCGTACTCTTGATTTTTTCCCGTCAGCATTTTCGCTTTTTTTTCATTATTTTTTAATGCCTCAGATAAAGCCTCCACATTTTCCTTATCTGCTACTATTTCCTGTTTTACAAGTTCTGCCAGCATTTCCAGATTAACAAACTCTTTATCCAGTTCTTCCCCCACTTCTACCCTTTCAGTTCTTATCTGCGAAATGGTTTCCTCCATTTTATGCTTGTTTTCTGCCAATGCACCATAGGCTTCTCTCGCCTTTTCTCCTAGCTTTTTCTGGAATCGTTCCTGTTCCTCTGTTCCAAAAAGGTTACGGAAAATCTCTACCCTGTCCTTAGAATTAGCCAATAGCAGGTCTAAGAATTCTCCCTGGGCAATCATTGCAATCTGTTTGAATTGCTTATAGCTGATTCCCATAATCTCATTCAGTCTCTGATTCACATCCTTCAAAACAGTAAGGGGCATTTTTCCTTCCTCATAAAAAGTGGCTGCCTCACTGGTCAGAACTTCCCCCTGTCCTCTCTTTTTAGGACGACTGTATCTTGGAGAGCGAACTACAGTATATTCCTGCCCTTTATGTGTAAATACCAGTTCTACAAAGGTATCTGTCTCCGGCTTTGCAAAGTCACTTCGCAAAAAATCTTTTTCACGGGTAGTTCCACTGGTTTCCCCATAAAGAGCATATGTAATTCCATCAAAAATTGTTGTTTTTCCACCACCTGTTGCTCCGGTAATTAAAAACAAGCCTTCTCTCCCGAAGGACTCAAAATCTATAACTTCACAGGAAGCATAAGGTCCCCAGCCGCTTAATGTTAATTTAATTGGACGCATTACCTTCTCCTCCTATTTCCTCTATAATCTGCTCTACTACTGTCATTTGATTTTCAGTCAGTTTCTGCTCCATAACAGCTTCATAAAATTCCTCAAATAAATCTTTTGTTGTTCGTTTTGCAGTCTTTGCTGAATTAAACTGCAATGCGTCTTCACTATGAATATTCTTCTCCAGCACAAGCTGCATAATATTCGGATATACAGCTCTAAGCTGTCCCATCGGCTCAAAAAGCTCTTCTTTATCTGTAAGAATAATCTGCAGATAATCCTCCGGATTTCCTGCTTTCACAATTTCATCCTGTAAAAGGTCCGAAAGCTTTCCTTTCAGAATCCTCATATCATGAAGGGGCACAAATGGAATTGTTTTAATGGAAACCTGTCCTTTTTCCTTTAGTTCCAATACTGTCATGGATTTTTCATGATAAACTTCAGAAAAAGAATATTTTAAAGGAGAACCTGCATAACGGATAGTCTCTCTTCCTACCTTCTGTGGTCTGTGAATATGTCCCAGTGCCACATAGTCAAAATCTTTCCAGCAGCTTGCATCTACCTGTTCTGTTCCTCCTACAGAAAGAAAGGTTTCCGAATCAGACAATATTGGTGTTTCTCCATTTCCAACGACAAAATGATGTGTCACCAGAATATTTCGCTCCAGAGGATTTACCTTCATCTGTTCTGTAAAAGCTTTTACACAGGAACTATAGTCAGCTTCAAGCTCTTCATTCCCCAACACATATTTCATAGCCTTTGGAGTTGCAAAGGGAAGCAGATAAAGATTCACCTTACCATATTCATCTTCTCTTGTAATTCGCTTCACATGCTTTGTCAGTGTTCCTGCAATATGAAGCCCTTTGTCACCTAACAGCTTCTCCGCAAACCCCACTCTCTCCGGCGAATCATGATTACCGCTAATTAAAAATACCTCTTTTTTCTTAGAACCAGTATTCTCTGATACCAGTCTGGTAAGAAATTTATCTAATACAGAAACGGCTTCTGCTGTTGGAATTGAACGGTCGTACACATCCCCTGCAATTATAACTCCATCTACGTTCTCTTCATTTGCAGTATGAATAATCTGCTCCAAAATAAATTCCTGATCCTTTAACATAGAAAATTCATTGACCGATTTTCCAATATGCAAATCACTAACATGTAACAATTTCATTTCCCTTCACCCCATTTTTTCCATATTTCTTCATTTTCTTCCATTTTTCACCTTTTTTCCACTGTACAAAAATCACTTTTTATAGTACAGTAGTTTTGTATAACTATTTTTTAGAAAGGAGTGGCAAAATGGCACGCAGAACAATTAAAATGACAAGCCTTGTTGTCATATTAAGTATTATATCTGTTATTCTCGAGTTTTCTGTATATTATTTTACCGATTTAATTTGGCCAATGGCTACTTTAACCATTTTAACCTCTCTTATTTTATCACATATATTTTTAGAAACATCACTTACTTATGAAACTGGATTACTTTTTTCTATTTTATCTATGATTTTAAGTACAATCTGCACTTCACTGATTTATTTTAATCAGACCGGTGGACTTTTAGTATATCGGAATTATATTCATATGACAACATTCTTTCACTGGATGATTCCTATGATTTATAACACTCTTCGTTGTTTATTTGATAAAGGACCGCGTTTTGTATCCTTTAATTCTTATTTTAGCAAAGCCAGTGTTGTATTTTCCATTTATTATATAGGCAATTTAGTTTATCACACAATTCTCGACCCTATTATGATGCCATATGCTTTTAATACAACTAATAACAATTTTATTCCGTTTTTCAGTACAGCTACCCATATTGAAGATTTTATCTATATGGGCACGGGCATCGGAGAACTAGTCATATATTTGTTAAAAATATTTGTGCTCTTTGCTCCAATTGGCTTCTATGCCTCACTTTTAGTCCGGGATTATGATAAGAAAACCTCTTTTACTGTTAAAGCTGGAGTTTGTCTCATTATCCCGTTGATTTTTGAAGGAATTTCCTATTTTCAGGGGAATGCCATCAACATCGATTCCTGCCTATATCGTTTTCTTGGTATCTTTGTTGGAATTGTATTTCTCAAGATACTGGATGCTATTTTCCTTTATGTAACCGGTGAAAAATTCTTATTTGAACGTAACCAATATTCATTTTTCCTGAACTACTAAATTATTAGCCCATGAATATAAGACTAAGTCATCTTATATATTTCATGGGCTATTTTTTAATATTTGATATATTCTCTAATGTCATGACCTAATATTTTTGCACCATTTATCAAGTGGTCAAAAACACCGGCACGATAAAGACTGATTAAGACCATTCCCAATGGAATCGCTACAATCATTCCTATAATCCCTTTTACTCTGTATCCAATAAACATAAATACAAGAGAAGCCAGAGGATTTAAACCAACACTGTCACCTACCATCTTTGGCTGTAAAAGCTGTCTTGCCAGCTGACATACAAAATAAATGATAATCAGGCAGAGGGCATTATAATAATCGCCGCTAATTAATTCAAAGAATGCCCAAGGGAAAATAACCGTTCCAGTTCCAAATACCGGAAGAAAATCCAATGCCGCTACTCCCAGTGCCAGAAGATACGCATATTTTACCCCGATAACCCAAAAGCCAATCAGTAGAATTCCTACAATGATAAACATAATTTTAAACTGTGCCTTGAAATATCCTCCGATGGCCTTTGTAAAGTTTTCCTTAATTAAATTAAAATTATCCGCCATTGAAGAAGGTAATATCTTTTTCCATAATGTCATAACATATTCTCTCTCTGCTATAAAAAAGTACGCAGACAAAATCGTTATAATTGCCATAAAGAAAAACTCTGCCACGTTTTTTACCAAGGAACCTGCTCCATCAAAAGAACTGCTGCTAATCTTGGAAAGCAAATATGTAATTGTTTCAATAATTGATGCTCCTGCGTCATTGAATATATCCTGAACATGAGCAGGCAGAACATTATATAAGCCCTGCATATTCTGCGCCAGCAGATTAAGCTGTATCTGTATTTCATCAATGATAACCGGCAAATCACCTATAAAGCTAACTGCCTGACGAAACAATACCACAACTACGCAATAAATCACCATTATGACTGCTCCAAGTACCAGAATTGTAATAATAACCGAGCTGTGCTTTCTTGCTATTTTCACCTTTTTTTCCAGTAATCTTACCAATGGATTGGCTATCAAGGCAATAATCCAGCCAATTACAAATGGCATAAAAAATCCAAGTACCTTAGGAAGAACAAAAACAATTCCCATTAACCAAAGAAATGCAATAAAAAATTCTAACAATATCTTTTTATGAACTTCCCGTTTTTCCATTTCAATCCCTCTTTTCTATAATACCTTTCATTTTTCTTCCATTGCCTATTTCTCATATGTACTTATTTTACATATGGTCGTGCTATCAGTGTCAGAAAGAATACCATTGCTGACACAATCACAATTGTAGGACCTGCTGCTGTATTATTATAATAAGATAAAATCAGTCCAAGTATGCCTGAAAACATGGAAATAATCACCGCATAACCATGATATTCCCTCATATTGGAAGCCAGATTACGGCTGGCTGCTGCCGGAAGAATTAACAATGCATTTATAATCAAAATTCCTACAAACCGGATAGACAGCATAATAATTAATGCTGTAATCACAACAAAACAGTTATCAATTAACGCTGTAGAAATGCCTCTGCTTTTTGCCAGAGTTTCATTAATGCTAAGTGCATGAAGACGGTTAAAGCAAAGACTCCAGAAAATAACTGTAATAATAAATATTCCAAGAAGTCCCATAATCTCCTGTGGTGTTATACTTAAAATATCTCCTACCATCAGACTGGAATATTGAGAAAACTCTCCATTTCTTGCCAAAATTGCAAGACCCACAGCTGTTCCTAAAGATGAGAATACGGAGATAACTGTATCTGTTGAGATTGTATTTCTTCGTTTAATCCAGTTTAATACCAAAGCAAAGGCAATGGCAAATATAATCATTGAGATATTCGTATTGGCTATACCTAATAATACACCAAGGGCAATTCCTGTAAAAGCAGAATGTCCTAATGCATCTGAGAAAAATGCCATCTTGTTATTTACAATCATTGTCCCCAAAATTCCGAACAAGGGTGTAATAATCAGCATTGCCAGTAAAGCATTTTTCATAAAATCATAGCTCATAAACTGAAATGGCAATAAACCTTCCATAATGCCATATACGATTTCCATCCTGTTTCCCCTTTCCCTTAAAGCACTGCGTAGGTTCCAAAGGCTTCCTTAAATTCTTCACTTTGGAATACTTCCTTTGGCTTCCCTTCTTTTATAATTGTTTTATCCAGTAAAATAACATGATCACTGTACTTTTCTACATATTCCAAATCATGAGAAACCAAAATAACAGACAGATCATAATTACGCTTTAAATGGTCAATTTGCTTATAAAAGAGCTCCATACCATTCTTATCTATACCGGAAACCGGCTCGTCCAAAATCAAAAGATTAGGAACCGGCATAGTTGCCAGTGATAATAATACTCTCTGCAATTCACCACCAGATAAATCACACACAGCTTTGTCAATAAGCTCTGCCGCTTCAAACTGTGCCAGCTGATTTTCTATTTTTTCATATACTTTTTTACTCTTTCTAAAAAATACCGGAATATTGGTAATATAGCTTGCAAATAAATCATATACACTGGTTGGTGTATTTTTCGCAATATTCAAATGCTGTGGCACATATCCTATCTTCAAATCCTGAAATGCATTATTCTTTATATCCCTGAATTCAATAGTCCCTTCATGAGGAATTTCATTAAGGATTGCTTTAATCAGAGTAGACTTTCCTGCACCATTTTTCCCAATTACAGTAGTCAGCTGTCCACAGTGAATATGCAGATTAATATCTTCCAGAATTGTATCATCTCCTACTGTTACAGCAAAATCCTTGATTTTAATACAGTGAAAACCGCAAAAACTACTTTTCTTCTTTTTCAAAAGTGCTTCTGCAATATTGGGTCTTCCCACTGTCTTTCGTAATTTATCCATTTTTAGTTTAACTCCTCTTTTAAAATGCGGATATTTTCTCTCATCCCATTTATATAAGCATCCTTATCCAATTCTCCTGACACCAGCGAATCTACAACAACTACTTTAGTATCTGTCTCTTCCGCAATTCTTGTTGGAATCTGGTCACTAAACTGCTTTTCCGCCAATAACACAGATACTTCATGGAACTTAATTTCTTCTACAATCTCAGCAATTTCACCGGCACTCATGGAAGTATCCTCTTCTATAATAACCTGATGAACAATATGGAAATGAAGCTTGTCTGCCAAATATGCATAAGAGTCATGGAAAATTACAATATGCTCCTCTTCATGCCCTTCCCTCACCTGTTCCAGCTCTGCTCCAACCTGTTCTATTTTTTCAATATATATCTGAGCATTTTTTGAATAGTCTGCACTATGGTCTGCGTCCACTTTAGACAGGCCTTCCATAATGTTTGTAATTTGAACAATATAGTTATCCGGATTCATCCAAATATGACCATTATACTCACCGTGATTATGCTCTTCTTCATAATCATTTTCCTTACGAACATCATCTTCTTCCTCATGAACATGTTCCTCTTCATGCCCATAAGCCTCATGACTATGTTCTTCTGCCTCCAGAAGTGTAATTCCTTCACTGGTATCAATTACCATCAGCTCCGGATATGCCGCCTTAATAGAATCCATAAACACTTCCATGCCTGCACCATTGATAATAAATACATCGGCATGCTCCAGCTTTTTCATATCTGCTGCCGTCAACTGATAATCATGAAGACATCCTCCTACATTTTCTGTCATATTGGTAACTTCCACATCCTCTAATCCATCAGTTACATTTAACGCCGCAATATAGACAGGATAAAAGGACGTCACTATGCGAAATTTGTCCTCTGACTGTTCTTCCTTAGCAAAACCACCTGTAGCAGCGGTAAAACCAGCTCCAGCCAATGTAACAATTACTAAAATTCCTAATAATACTAAGTTTTTCTTGATTGTCTTATTCACACTTTGCCTCACTTCTATTATCTATCTAATCAGTATACAAGCATACACTGACCTTCTATTTATTCTCTTCCTAAAAAATACGCAATAGCAAATCCAATTACAAATGTAACTGCACTGGAAGCAACTACACCAAAACTTAATGCTGGAATTCCATTACTCATCAAAACAACAAATGGAGAAGCAATTACTAAACCAAGAATTCCACAATAAGTAAGTGTTTCATGTTTACTTAACAACATTTCAATCAATTTTGCAATTGCAAAAATTCCAACTACAACACCAATCCCAAATGGAACTAAAATAGCACAGCTCATTATAATAGCTGTTATATCAAAAGCAAATACACCATCCATGAAAGTTGTAATTGTTGTAATAACCGGATAATAATATCCTAATAACATTAAAACCATAGAGCCACTAACACCCGGAATTACCATTGTTGCAGCTGCAATCACTCCGATGAAAAATAGTTTTACTGCCTCAATCACAGAAGGAGTAAGTACATTGCCTGTATCTTCTCCACCACCAATAATCTGAAGTCCAATTACCAGACAGAAGAAAATTAAAAATATAATTACATTAGAACCGCCTAGTTTCTTCCCCTTTACTTTTTCCAAAATTACCGGCAATCCGCCTAAAATCAATCCAATAAAAATCATACTAGTCTGTAGCGAAAAATGTGTCAGAAAATATTCAATCCCATAAGATAAACCAACAATTCCAACTCCCATACCAATCACATAAGGAAGTAATGTAAGAATACTCTTTTTGATATTAGAAAACAAATTATTGACACAACCGATAATATCATCATAGATTCCCATGGATACCATCATGGTTCCACCACTAACACCTGGGATTGCATTAGCAATTCCAATTATAATTCCTCTGACAATTTTTAAAATATACTCCATTTCTTTACTCAACCTTTCTTCAAAACAATCTATTTACATTTTTTTATCATTACCTGCTTCCATCCTTGATACTACTTCTGGCGCCGTTACTTTTTCTTAATTTGGCTCTTTCAACCACGCCAGTTTAGTGTTACTATATATAAAAATATATAGTAAGGAGACATTCTTTATGACCTCTCAAAAAAACTTAAAACTGATTATGGCTTCTTTACTGGCCGCCATGACCTGTATTGCCACAATGGTTATTTCCATTCCCACACCAACAAACGGCTATATCCATCTTGGTGATGGTCTGGTCCTCTTATGTGGTATTATTCTTGGTCCTATGTATGGCGGAATGGCTGCCGGTATTGGCTCTATGTTTTCTGATATTTTATTGGGCTACACCTACTATGCACTTCCAACCTTTATTATTAAAGCTTTCGCTGCTGTTACCGGTGGTTTTATCTACCAGAAATTTTCAAAAACAATCTCCAGAAAAGGCTACTTACTTCCATTAGTTAGTGCCGGAATTGCTGGCGGTATCATCGTAACAAGCGGATATTTTCTTGTTGAAGCCACTATCTTTGGATATGGCATTGCAGCCGCTTCAAGTATTCCTGGCAATCTTTTGCAGAACCTGTTTGGTATCATTGTGTCAGCATTACTTATGCCAACACTTTCTCATATTCCGGTTGTTCGTAGTCTAATGATAAAGAAAGCCTAATCTGTACATTACATAATAGCATCTCCTCTGTGGCATACGATTTCGCATCCAATGGAGGAGATTCTTTTTTCTAAATCAGCTTTTCCTTCTGCTGCTTCTTCTCCAGTGCATATTTTATTATCATAAAGTTCATACTTTTTACGCTGAGACACTGGTGAAAGATTTGGCATAATGACATTAGCTCCTGCCATAATTCCTTTTTCTCTTCCTTCTGCATCCAACGTACCCAGAGCTGTTGTTGCCGGTAATAATACCTTTGGAAGAATAATTCTTATAATAGATAATAACAACAATGTATCTTCCACACTTCCTGCCTTCTCGTCTTTAAATTGTGTATCATGATGTGGAATAAATGGTCCTATTCCCACCATGTGCGGTTCTAATTCTTTTAAAAAGACTAAATCTTCTGCTATGAATTCCGTTGTCTGGCCCGGTGAGCCTACCATAAATCCAGCTCCAACCTGAAACCCCAGCTCTTTTAAATCAAAAAGGCATTTTCTTCTATTATCAAAGCTCATTCCTGCTGGATGAAGCCTTTCATAATGAGCTCTGTTAGCTGTTTCATGACGTAAAAGATAACGATCTGCCCCCGCTTCCTTTAAACGCTTATAGCTTTCATAGGAGCGTTCACCAATTGACAAAGTAATGGCACAGTCCGGATATTTTTCATGAATGGTTCTTACAATCTCTTCCATTCTGTCATCATTATAGTATAAATCTTCTCCACCTTGCAAAACAAAAGTACGGAATCCTAGTCTGTAACCTTCCTCACAGCAGGAGAGAATTTCTTCCTTGCTCAAGCGGTAACGCTCTGCATTTTTATTCTCTCCACGAATCCCACAATAATAACAATTATTTTTACAATAATTGGTAAATTCTATAAGACCTCTTATATAGACCTTATTGCCATAATACTTCTCTCTCAGTCTTACAGCCTCTTTTCTCAATAATTCTTTTTCTTCCACTGTTATCGTCTGTAATAACTCTACATATTCTTCTCTTGTAAGCTTTCCGTTAGAAATTAATTGTTCTGCTAGCATAAAACCCTCTATCCATATTTCTCTTACATATCTTTAAAAACATTCATAATTCTCCAATTATCTTTATGCTCTCTAATGTTAGCATACTTGTCCTTTTGATACAAGTATACCAATTGTTAAAAAAAGCTGAACTTTTTCCTAAAAAGCCAGCAAAATGTTAAATGGAACAATAAAATAAGAGGCTATCCCTTTAAGGACAGCCTCTCAAAAAATCATCTCTTAGTATTTTCCAAATCCGCCTGTTAATGAGATTGTATTTGCTCTGTTGTCTTCTAAGCGATATACATCATCATCTAAAGAAATCTGAGGTGTTCTTCCGTAATTACCTTTATCAAAGGAATCTCCAAAATAAGAACTATATTTCATTTCTTTCAAACGGTAACCACTGATTAATTCTCTTAATTTTTCAGCCTGATTTGCTAATTCTTCGCTGGCAGCTGCGCACTGTTCGCTTGTTGCTGAATCTGTCTGAACAACCTGTGCTACCTGAGAAATAGCCTGGTCAATCTGTGCGATTGCTGTTGCCTGTTCATTAGAAGCTGTAGCAATACCATTTACAAGGTTTACAATATTGTCTACTGCATCTACGATATTCTTCAATGCAACTGCTGTTTCCTGAGCCAGTTTAGCACCATTTTCTACCTTACGGATAGAATCTTCAATCATTTCTGCTGTTTCACTTGCTGCTGAAGCACTCTTACCAGCTAAGTTACGAACTTCTTCAGCTACAACTGCAAAGCCCTTACCATGAGCACCTGCTCTTGCTGCTTCTACAGCTGCATTTAATGCTAAGATGTTTGTCTGGAATGCGATATCATCAATAACCTTAATAATCTTAGAAATATTTTCAGAAGATTCATTGATTTCATCCATAGCATGAATCATTTCCTGCATCTGTGCATTACCACGTACTGCATCATCTTTTGTTTCCATAACAAGTCTGTTTGCTTCATTTGCATCACTTGCATTAACCTTTGTCTTTTCAGCAATTTCTACGATAGAAGCGGATACCTGCTGTACTGCACTCGCCTGTTCTGTTGTTCCCTGTGCAAGAGACTGACTTGCAGAAGCAACCTGTTCAGAACCTGTTGTAACCTGCATAGATGATTCTCTGATGTTGTGCATCATAATATTATTTTCATCTACTAATTTCTTTAACGCATTACCAAGAACATCCTTTTCTGATTTTGGAGTAACAACCGGTGTTAAATCTCCTTCAGAAAGCTGTCGTGCAACCTGTGCCTGCTCTTTGACAGTCTGAACCATAATGTCCATTTCACGCATTACTTCACAGAATTCATTCTTGCCATCATCTGTTTCTACTTGAATATTAACATCACCAGCTGCTACTGCACGGGATACATTAACAATATCTGAAATTGATTTACGGAAATAGTTAGTTAACATAAATGCAATTCCAAATGCTGCTAATAAACCAATAACACCTATATTAATCTGGTTAAGCTTTAAAATATTAATTTCTTCTTTTACTGCTGCTGAATTCTGAACACCTAATGTTCCAACCAGTGTTAAAATTGTATATACTGTTTCTTCCATCTTAGCTGCTGCAGGTGCTTCCTGCTCCTCTAAAATAGCCTTCGCTTCCTTGAGGTTACCCTTCTGTACTTCTGAAACAATTTCTTCTACAATTGCTATATAAGCGTCATAATAACCGGACAACTCCTGATATGCTGCAATAATTTCTGTATCCTCTGGTTTTGTATTAGTTACAAAGTCATTTAAATCCTTTCCAGAAGCTGTAATAAGTCCATCAATTTTAGCAATGCACTGTTCCTGCATTTCTGCATCTTCATCATACATATAGATAATACTGCGTGTGTTAGTTCTAATGTCATTGATTTCTGCATATGCCATAGCTATCATGCTTGCAGTCTGTCCATAGTATGTAAAACGTGCATTCTCTGCTTCCTGTGCTCTGTCGATTGTATTAAATCCATATGCACTAAGAATTGTATTTACCAGCATACAAATTGCAAACCCTGTTATTAACTCTGTTCTTACTGTATGTCTTTTTAATTTTTTGTCCATAAAACCTTTCATTTCTTTCGTTCCTCCCCTAATCATTAGTGGTTATATTTTCTGTATCATCATGTGCAATTAATTTTTTTAAATCCAGAAGCATCTTGACATCACTTTCTACTTTACCGATACCATATACAAATCGGCTTGCCTTACCACTTCCCGGTGTAATGCTTGGTGGTGGAATTACATCCTCATCTGCTATGGTCACTACTTCTGCGATTGTATCTACAACCAGACCAATTGGTGTAGAATCTACATTAATTACTATGATACAGGTTCTGTCATCATAAGGTCTTGGTTCCATTCCGAATCGGATTCTTACATCAATTACAGGAAGAATTTTACCACGAAGGTTAATCAATCCAATAATGAAATCTTCTGTTTCCGGTACTTTGGTAACAGGCTGTAATCCGATAATTTCACTTACATAACTAATTGCTATTCCGTAGTATTTATCACCTAACTGGAATGTCATGTAACGTCCTTTTTGATTATCATCAACTAGTTCTTCGAGAACTTCATTTTCTTCCATGCCTGCTCCTTTCTATTCCTGCATAATGCTTCCTGCATCCAGAATGAGACTAATACTTCCATCTCCTAACTGGGTACAACCAGAAATTCCTTTTACTTTCTTCATGTAAGAAGGCATTGGCTTAACAACGATTTCCTGTTCGCCAACTAGTCTGTCCACAAAGAGACAAGCTTTATTATCTTCATGTTCTACAATTAACATTACACCATCTTCAATATTCTTTACTGCATTGTCGATGTGATAGAATTCATAAAGCTTCATAACCGGATAACATTCTCCACGAATCATTACATATTCGTTACCATCCGGTTCATAAATCATCTGCTCATCTTTCACACAGATGAATTCTTTTACTGAGTTAGTAGCAATAACAAAGCTTGTACTTCCAACCTCAAATGTAATTCCGTCAATAATTGCCAAAGTCAATGGAATCTTTAAAGTCATTGTACTTCCAAAGCCTTCCACACTTTCAATTTCAAGACTTCCTCCGATGTCCTGAATATTTTTCATTACTACGTCCATTCCAACACCTCGGCCGGAATATTCTGTAACCTGTTTCTTAGTAGAAAATCCAGGATATGTAATGAAAGCAAAGACTTCCTTATCTGAAAGGTCTTTTTCATTCTTATTGCCAAGAAGACCATTGGCTTTTGCTTTTTCAAGGATTTCATCCCTGCATAAGCCTTTACCATTGTCTTTTACGATAATCCATACCTTTCCGCCTTCATTTTTGGCTTCCAAAGTAACTTTACCTTTTTCAAGCTTTCCTTTTTCCTTACGGACATCATTTGGCTCAATACCATGGTCAACTGCATTACGAATCAAATGCATGAGTGGGTCAGAGATATGTTCAATAATGTTCTTATCAACTTCTGTGTCTTCCCCAATAACCTCTAATTCAATATCCTTTCCAAGCTTTCTGGAAACATCATATACGATACGGTTCATTTTCTGGAAAGTATTCTTAAGAGGCATCATACGCATGGACATAATCGCTTCCTGAAGCTCTGTTGTAATTTTAGAAAGCTGTGCTGCTGCTTTCTGGAAGTTTGTTAAATCCAGTCCCGGAACTTTCAAATCCGGATTCTGAAGAACAACTGCCTCTGCAATTACAAGCTCACCAATATAGTCCATAAGCTCGTCCATCTTCTTGACATTCACACTGATAAAGCTCTGCGCTTCTGCCTTTTTATCTTCTTTCGCTTTCTTAGGTGGTACTGTTTTCTTAGCCTCTGAATCATCCACCTGTTTATTTAATTTTTCGATAACCTTTTCCGGTTCTTTTGGAGCTTCCTCTTCCGCCTTTGTTTCTTCTTTCTTGTCTACATTCATCACAATTGGCGTATCTGAACAAAAGCTCAAAAATTCCTCTGCCGTACATTGATCAATTTCTACGTTATCAATGCCTGAGCTGTTACCAATCAGCGACATAATCTCGCTGGCCTCTGACTTAGTCTGTAAAGACATCTTAAAGCCATATTCTAAGATAACATCACCACTGGCCTCATTATTCAAAATATCATCTGGTGCATACTGGATGTCTTCAGCAATCTCTTTTAAAGCATATACTGCCTGATATGCACGAATGTTGCTCATTTCTGTGCCTTTGGCAAATGTAATAAATATCTTGTAGAACTTGCTGTCGTCTGCTGCAACCGGTGCAATATAGAACTGCTTTGGTGGTACATAAGCCTTTTCCGGCGGCAGTTCATCACCACCTGCTGTGATTTTTTTCTTAATTTTCTCTAAAAACTTTTTAATTCTGGCAATCAAATCCTCCGGATTTCCGTCCGGCTCACTGCCATTTCGAATTTTCTCCAGTTCTCCCCCGATAAAGTCTGTTACATCTAAAATGTAACCTACTAATTCTTCATGGGGTACTCCGTCTGGATGGGATTCTCTGATATAGTAGAAAACATCTTCCAACGTATGTGAAATCGTTGTAATATTGGTGTACATCATAATACCGGATGAACCTTTGATTGTATGCATCGCACGGAAAATTTCATTAATTGCATCATCATCAAAACTGTCATCATCTTTATGATCCAGTGCCAGGTTTTCGATGTTTTCGACTAACTGTCCACTCTCGAACAGGAACATATCCAGCATACCCTCTGTAATAAATTCCTCTCCCATTTTTTTCCTCCCTTCAGCTTTTCGCAACTTGAGGAGCGGGAACTCCTAAAGTCCCCGTTCTTTTAGATTAATTCTAATTTGCGTAAAACATTTTCGAATTTTTCCTGATCAATTGGTTTTCCTGCATATGCAACACAACCAAGTTCAAATGCTTTTGTTACATTTCTTCCTTCATTTAATGCAGTAGTCATGATAATCTTACTTGCTTTATGTTCTGGAATATTTCTTTCTTTTTCAATATCACGAATTGTCTTTAAAACCTGATATCCATCCAGTGCCGGCATCATAATGTCTAAGCATACTAAGTCATAACCATCATCACTGTCTAATGCCATCAGGAAAGCATCTACTGCCTCCATACCATCTACAGTTACATCACATTCGCCATATTTAGATAAAAAACGTAACATGAATTTTCTGCTGGCAAAATCGTCTTCTGCTATTAATATTTTCATAATCTTCCTCCTATTATTATGATCTTATTTTGCATTTAACAGGTTATATATCTTACCTGCTATATTATCTAAGCCCATCTGATATTTGACGGCACCTATCTCGTAAGCTACTTTCGGCATACCATATACCACACAGCTTGCCTCATCTTGTCCGATGGTTTCTGCTCCAGCTCTTCTCATTTGTAAAAGTCCTTTCGCCCCATCAGCTCCCATTCCCGTCAGGATAACACCAATTGCCTTATTTCCGGCTGCTTTTGCTACTGACTGAAACAATACATCAACAGAGGGACAATGCCCACTGACACGTTCTTCCGTCTTACATTCAGCACGATAAATCCCATTTACTTTTGTTACCCGAAGATGGGCATCCCCTGGTGCAATTAAGACAACCCCTGGTTCTAATATGTCACCGGTTCTTGCTTCTTTTACAAATACTCTGCTCTGGTTATTCAGTCTTTCTGCATACATTGCAGTAAAACCCGGTGGCATATGCTGAACAATAACCGTCCCTGGTATATCCGGACCAAAGCCACTAATTACCTTGGCTAAAGCTTCTGTACCTCCTGTGGAAGCACCTATTGCTATAATGCGTTCTCCATCGTCTCTGGCCTCTTTCGGAGTCATTGCGGAATGATTATTATGTGCTAATTGCTTAAAACTGCCAATTTTAGCAGTAGAAGCAATTTTAATCTTTGTATTCAATTCTGTTTTTATAAATTCTTCTAACTGTTCAGGACTGTTAGTTTTTGGTTTTATCACAAAATCAACTGCCCCTGCATTCATTGCCTCAAGCCCTCTTGTTTCCATAGCACTTACCATTACTGTTGCCACCGGAAACTGGAGCATTAGCTTTTTCAGAAACTCAATGCCATTCATTCTTGGCATCTCTATATCCAGAACCATGACATCTGGTCTGTATTTTATAATCGCATCTCTAGCCTCATACGGATCTCCCGCCTGTGCCACTACGGTAAGAGAGCGGTCACTATTAATCCCTTTTTCGAGAATCTCCCTAAAAAAACGGGAGTCATCTACTATCAATACTCTGATTTGTCTCATATGAGCCTCCACGTTTTATATTTTCTGATAAACAGAAGGTCTTACATAGCGGAATTTTGTTTTGCTTCTATCAATGGACTCTGTTGTTCCGATAAAGAGATATCCACCTACTTCCATCTGTTCATAAATGCGATTGACTAACCTTGTTTTGGTTGCCTCATCAAAATAAATCATTACATTTCTTAAAAACACAATATGAAATTTCTTTCGAAATGGTAATGGATCCATCAAATTAAATTGTCTGAAAAGAACTTCCTTCTTTATCTCATCCTGAACCATATATTCTTCGGTACTAATTCGCTTAAAGTAGCACTTTTTCCATGTCCCGGGAAGAGGTTCTATCTGTTCCCGCAGATACTTACCACGATATGCGAATTCCAATACTCTTGTAGAAATGTCTGTAGCCAGAAGTACCGTATCCCATTCCCCTTCTGTCATTCTAAAATAGTCCTTTAATATCATGGCTAAAGTGTATGCTTCTTCACCAGTAGATGCAGCTGCACACCATGTCCGAATATCCTTGGTTCCTCTTTCACTATTCCTAAGCTGTGGAAGCACATATTCTCTTAAAAAATCAAAATGCTCTGCTTCTCTCATAAAATATGTATGATTCGTTGTTAAAACATTAACTAAATTAGTTGCTTCATTCCCTCTGGGGTTGCTTTCGACTATGTTCATGTATTCATGATAACTTTTATAATCGTGCTTAATCAGATAATTCTCCAAGCGACCTTCAATCAGCACTCTTTTTTGGTCTAACACTATTCCGTAATTCGATTTAACATAACTGACAATCCGCTGAAATTCACTATCTGTAAGTTTCAAAGAAAGTTCCTCCTAATTTAACACCATATACAATATATTATATATTTTTTTGGCTTTTTGTCAATTTTTTCTTGCCATTTTTCAACATTTGCAGGCTTTTTTCGTTTTCGTGAAGTTTATTGTATTTAATATTCTTCTGCAAGAGCCTTAAATGCAGACAATGAACGTTTTATCATCTCATAGTCTACACAATATGCCAATCTGACATATCCCGGGCAGCCAAATGAACTTCCCGGAACCAAAAGAATGTTGTGTTTTTTCGCTTTTTGTGAAAATGCTTTATCATCTTCCTCCAGTGATTTGATGAATAAATAAAATGCTCCTTGTGGTTTTATCATTTCATAACCATATTCACTCAAAGTTTCATATAATAATGTTCGGTTTCTATTATAAATTTCCACATCTACTTTTGCCTCTGTACACTTTCCGACTACCCTCTGCATCAAGGATGGAGCATTAACAAATCCAAGAATTCGATTTGCCACATTGGCAGCTTCACGAATTACATCACCATCTTCCAATTCATCCGGCATGACCAGATAACCAATTCGCTCTCCCGGAAGAGACAGTGATTTGCTGTAAGAATAGCCTACAATTGTGTTATCATAGTATTTTGTCAGATATGGAACCTCCACTCCATCATAAACCAGCTCACGGTATGGCTCATCAGAAATCAGGTAAATAGATGTTCCAAACGCATCCTGTGCTTTGTACATCAGCTCAGATAATGCCATGATAGTTCTTTCAGAATATACAACACCAGTTGGATTGTTTGGTGTGTTGATAATAACTGCTTTTGTCTTTTCACTGAGTGCTTCTGCAAAACCTCTCAGGTCTGGCTGGAAAGTCTCCGTATTAGCAGGAACAACTACAAGCTTTCCATCATAATTCTTTACATAATTTCTATATTCACCGAAAAATGGTGCAAATACAATCACTTCATCTTCCGGATTTAAAAGTGTCTTTAAGATAACATTTAATCCACCAGCTGCACCTACAGTCATCAGAATATTTTCCTTATGAAAAGCAGTTCCATGCTCCTTATTCAGGGATTCTGCAATACTTTCCCTAACATCTTCATATCCGGAATTGCTCATATATCCATGAACCACCATCGGTTTTTCCTGCTGGATAATTTCAATAATTGCATTTTTAATCTCCTGTGGAGGCTCTACACTTGGATTTCCCAAGCTAAAGTCATACACATTCTCTGCTCCAAACTGTTCTGCCATCTGCTTTCCTTCTTCAAACATGGCACGAATTACTGAACTGTTAGCTACAAGATCCATCATTTTTTCTGAAATCATAAAATTACTCCTTCCAAACATTCTATCATAATTTTTTACTTCTATAATTAATAACGCAGCTTATTATCTACAACATTAATCGGATTCCGTACAATACTAATATGTGTATTGGATAAAAGGCATAAAACAGATATTTAAGCTGTTTTCCACGCTGCCCATTATACAGATACAGCAACGGAAATGCTAACAATGCCCATGGCTCCCACAAAAAGGTAATGGCTCCCATGAATAACTGTTTAAAACGATTACCCTCCAACCGGTACATATAAAGCACTAATATAGAAAGCACTCCATACATATGATAATCTGTATCCAGAACTACTGCCAGAATACAGCCAACTGCTGCCACTGCCAATCTCGCCAACACTAGTCTAGTCGGCTCTGTCACTTTTTGATTTACCAGTTGCATGCCATACATAACTCCCAGACCAATCAACAACGTAAAGTATACATTCTGCCCTTCCATTGTAAACGGCTTACCATAGAATGCCAAATCAAATGGTATCTCTGAAATCAACGAAAACAACAACAGCCGAAATGCATATTTCTTTACATTTCTTGTATAAAAGAACCCCTCTACCAAGAAAAAACAAAAAATAGGAAATGCAATTCTTCCTATATTACGAAGTATCTGATATAAATAATAGACATTATTTGCTTCCACTAAGCCTGCCAAATCCGACCTATAAACCATAGGAGCCACAAGAATGGCTCCTATATGGTCAATCAGCATAGTGATAATGGCTATGTATTTTAATGTACTTCCCGCAAATCCTTTTGCGTCAAATCCACTGGCAATTCCTCCGTTGGATTTAAAAACATTTTCTTTTCCCTCACCCATCTCTCACTAACTCCTCAATATCCTTTTTCTAAATTTCAATTAATTCATATTCTCTCGTTCCAAGTCCTAACTTTTCTGCATGTTCTAATGCAACTACCCAGTTTGTAGCTGGCATGGAATTCGTGAAATGATCTTTATAATCACAATTGCATCCTTCCTTCAGATAATCATCCAGACGACTGCCAATCATAACCGGCTGGCGGTTCACTGCATCTGCACAAGCCTGATCCAATGCTACCGGGTCAAAGGAAGCAAACATACCAACGTTTGGTACAATTGGAATATCATTTTCTGCATGGCAGTCACAATATGGAGATACATCTACTACGATACTGATATGGAAGTTTGGTCTTCCATTTAATACTGCCCAACTGTATTCTGCAATTTTCTTATTTAAGATATCGTTTGTTTCATCTCCGGCATCTCGTACCGCATCCTTTGGACAAACACCAATACATCTGCCACAGCCTACACACTTACTGTGATCAATAACAGCTTTTCCATCTGTGATAACTGGTGCATCGTGAGCACAAACCTTCTGACATCTACCACAGCCTACACATTTGGATGCAACCACATGTGGCTTACCTGCACTGTGCATTTCCATCTTACCAGCTCTGGAGCCGCAGCCCATACCAATATTCTTTAAGGCTCCGCCAAAACCAGTAGATTCATGCCCTTTAAAGTGGTTCAATGTAATAAAGATATCTGCATCCATGATAGCACGACCAATTTTGGCTTCTTTTACATATTCACCATTCTCTACCGGTACTAACTGCTCATCGGTTCCCTTTAAACCATCAGCAATGATTGCATGGCACCCTGTCTGCAATGGAGAAAATCCATTCATATATGCTGCATCTAAATGGTCTAATGCATTCTTTCTTCCACCAACATATAAGGTATTACAATCTGTTAAGAATGGCTTACCACCCAAATCTTTTATCATATCTACTACAACCTTAGCATAATTCGGTCTAAGAAATGCTAAGTTGCCCGGCTCTCCGAAATGAATCTTAATTGCTGTATACTGGCCTTCAAAATCAATATCTCCAATCCCTGCAGTTGCAATTAATCTTGCCAGCTTCTGAGGAAGATTCTCATTGAAGCTGACTCTCATATTTGTAAAATAAACTTTTGATTTTTCCATAGTAACCTCGCTTTTATTCAGATAATACTTTATTCAGAAAGGCTAATATTCCCGCCTCTACTTCATCTTTCAAATCATTATAATTATGAATTTCATGTCGATAGCCTTCGTATAGCTTGGTAGTTACCGTATGACCTGTTTCTTCAAGCCATGCAGATACCAATTTTACACCTTCTCCAAAACTACCACATGGATCTTCATCTCCCGCAATATTGTAAATTGGAAGAGCTATCGGAACCTTTTTAGCCCACTCCGGCTTATTTACTTCATCAATCATCTCAATAAACTGTAACAACGCTTCATTAGATGTTGGCTTTGTAAATGCATCAAACGGGTCCTGTGCATGATCCAACTGAACATAAGGGTCATGACAAATCCATTCATTTCCTAACTTTACCTCTTCAATTCGAGAGAAAAGACCACCTAATAAAACAGCTAATAATTTAGGATCTGACTCAGCACCTTTTCCATCATCTACGAGCGGTTTTAATAAGGAAATACCCTTTTCACAAGGAACTGCATCCGGTCCAACTGTTCCACAAATAATTACACCTGTCAATTCATCACCATATTTTGCAACAAACTGACGTGCAATGATGGAACCCATACTGTGACCATACATAAAGTATGGAATATCCGGATATTTCTCCTGAACCAGTTCTTTTAAACTATGTTCATCTTCCATCATGGTCTGACAGCCTTTTGTTCCCCAATCTCCCCAGCTGTCATTTTCAACTGCTGTTTTTCCATGCCCAACATGGTCATCGGCTGCCACAATAAATCCAGCATCCATCAACTTGCTGATCATGTGCAGATATCTTCTGGAATGTTCCCCAAATCCATGCACTAACTGTACGATACCTCTTGGTTTGCAAGCTGGTGCGTATATCCAACCATGTACCTGCTGTTTCTGGTCATAAGATAAAAATTTCACTTCATGAATCATAACTTGTTACCCCCCATTCTTTTTCTTTCATTATATCATTTCTCTATTTTCTTTTGCAATTACTATATGGATATATCTGCATTTTTTTCTGATTATTTATCAGTCTGCACCCCTTATGTCATACAAATATAGGTCATTGTGCAATTGTACGGTCATGTGGTATACTTTTGATGGTTTATTTTAGAACTTCAGGAAGGTTGATAAAGATGAAATTACAGAAATTATACAGCCATGTCAGAAAAGCATTAGAGCTTTATGATATGATACAGAATAATGATAAAATTGCAATCGGTATCTCCGGTGGAAAAGACAGCTTAACCTTACTTTACGCCTTAGCAGGACTTCGGAACTTTTACCCTAAAAAGTTTACACTAGAAGCCATTACCGTTGATTTAGGATTTGGAGGCTTTGATTTAACTGGAGTACAAAATCTGTGTGAAGAACTAAACGTTCCTCACACAATTGTTACAACTCAGATTGGAGAAATTGTGTTTTCCCATTCTCCAGAAAATCCATGTTCTCTTTGTGCAAAAATGCGTAAAGGTGCTTTAAATGAAAAAGCTTTAGAGCTTGGCTGTAATAAAATTGCTTATGCCCATCATAAGGATGATTTTATTGAGACTATGCTTATGTCCCTTTTATTTCAGGGACAATTCTATGCCTTTCCTCCGGTTACTGCATTAGACAATACTGGACTTACAGTTATCCGTCCATTAATGCTAGTAGAAGAAAAAGATGTAAAAGGATTTAGTAATAAATACAACCTGCCTATTTCTAAAAATCCATGTCCTGCTGACGGATATACCAAACGTGAATATGCAAAACAATTATCTGCACAGCTTAATAAAGATAATCCCGGTGCAAAGGACAGAATGTTCCATGCCATTGTGTATGGAAATATCTTTGACTGGACACAACGCTATGAATAAATAATTTTAAAAATATAAGCAGGAGGCTTCATGTCTATATGATGCCTCCCGTTTTAGGTATTATTCTTTTGAATACATTCCTTTTATATTGTAAAAATTCCCATCTCCTCAAAAAATTCTGCATCCAGATTAATGACTGCCCTCTTAATATCCTCGAAGAAATCCACCTGTTTCCCTTCAAACTGATATTCTTCCAATTTCTTTACTCCTTCATCCAGACCATCAATATCCATATCCTCTGCTGCTGTTTTCATTTCCTGTAAAATAGCATTAATCTCATCTATAAATTCTGCTGCTATTTTGTCGCCAGTTTTTTCTTCTACAAATGGTTTTAAATGCTCTTTATATTTTCTCCAGTTTTGTATAAATACGAAATGTAACTGACGAATTGTTGTAACATCACCATCTCTTGCTGCATTTTCCAGTACCTTTGCCATGCCTGCAAGGGGAATAATTCCGATAATGGCAGCTGAGCTTTTCATACTATGGACTTTTGTGCGATAGTTTTTCATATTTTCTTCTTTATCTATATCTGCAAAATAGCCTTCCAGCTCCTGTGCATCATATTCGATTGCAGAAGTAAAGAACTCAACAATATTAAGCATAGCTTCTTTATCTTCAAAATGTGCAGCCGCATATTGCCAGTCCAAACCATCAACAACAGGAAGGTCATCTGTGTCAAAAGCTGCCCTTTGTGTCTGTTCCTCTACACCCCTCTCCACATAATAAACAAGTCTTCCATCCAAAAGCTCTTCCACCATTTCTTCTAATTTAGAAGAATCAATTGGTTTTGAAAGAAATGCATCAAAACCTTCTTCCATATACTGTTCTTTCGCTCCCATAATAGCATTGGCTGTCAGAATAACTACCGGAGTATCTTTACATGGATAGTCACTCCATGAACGCATAATTCGAAATACTTCTACCCCGTCCATTCCTGGCATCATATGATCCATAAAAATAATATCATAAGCTGTAGATTTAACTTTTTCTAAGGCTTCCATTCCACTGGCTGCTTCGGAAATCTGTATCTTGGTATTTTTTAACAAGCCGCAGAATACTTTCCTGTTCATCTCATTATCATCAACCACCAAAATCTTTGCCTCTGGTGCTTCAAAGGATACCTGATATTTCATTTCCATTTTTGCATCTTTTAACATCTCTCCTAATTTGCCAATTGGTTCTGGATTGACAATTTCTTGTTCTAAGACAAACGAAAACTCTGAACCTTCTCCATATACACTTTTAATCTCTAGTCTGCTTCCAAACATATCCAGCAGCTGCATTGTAATATTCATTCCAAGCCCGGTGCCTTCAATATTACGATTTCTCTTTTCTTCAATTCTCTCAAATGGAATGTACAGTTTCTGTATATCTTCGTCTTTTATTCCAATTCCAGTGTCTTTTACTGAAAACGAAAGAAGTGCCGTATTTTCTTTCTCTGTTTCCAATTGCTTTACTTCCAGGGTTACTGTACCTTTATGGGTATATTTCACCGCATTATTTAACAAATTAACCAATATCTGACGAATACGGATATCATCTCCAATTAATTCGCACGGAATCCGTTCATCAATATCTACCTTAAATTCAAGGTCTTTTGCTTTGGCTTTAAAAGAAATCATATTGGTTACATCATGAATCATACTGAAAAAATCATATTCTGTTGGAATAATCGTCAACTTCCCTGCTTCTATTTTCGTTATATCTAAAATATCATTAATAATACTCAGCAAGGACTTAGCAGCTCCCTGTACATCCTTTGCATATTCTCTTATATTACTTTCTTTGCTTTCTCTTAAAATAATTTCATTCATGCCAAGTACCGCATTAATTGGTGTTCTTATTTCATGAGACATATTAGCAAGGAAATTTGTCTTTGCCTGATTGGCAATATCTGCACGTCTGGTTTCTTTTTCCAACAATTCAACCAGCGCTGCATCTGGATTTTCCACCGTCAGATAAATACCAAGATTTATTAGTACCATTCCAAAACAGGTAATCAGTGAGGTCGGTATAACCATCTGATATAATGCAATTGGCACTTCGCTTAATAAAGCTATTTTCATAGCCCTCTTTTTTCGTACCGGAATAAGATTTCCATATTTCACCATAATACGGACAATTAAAATGATATAAGCAGCTACACCAATATACACCATAATGGCTGCAGGTCCCATAGAATAGTTGGTCTTAGGATTCTCAATGTAATCGAGAGGTAAAAATATAACTCCCATCATAGTTAATACCCATGGTATAGAAGAACCTTTCATTTTACAGGACTCATCTCCTGTTTCTTCTATTAGAACATTTTCCAGATATTTATATGCAATATAAAACACCGTAAGCATTAAACCAAGATAACAATTATGTGCCCAGCGATTGATAAGTGGCGGAACAGTTTCTAAATGATTGACTGTATAAACAGTAATTACATCAAAAACAAGCTGTATAATAGATACACTTAATAAAAGTAAAAACCATTTTGATACTTTATCGGTCGCTTTCCTGTTTGTCCAATAAAATGCACCTATAAATACAAGAACAATAATACAAAATATTTGTGTTTTATACATGAACCCACCCACTTTCATTGGTTATGCGCTACTTTTATTATATTTCTAAACAAACGAAAACACAAGAACAAACGTCATCACCGTCATCACACTTCACGCGATGCCTTAATGCAAAAAGAAAAGCCTCCGATGCAAAACCGGAGACTTTCCTTCATTTATAAAATTTATACTCCTCTAAATCTGCAATGCCACTTCTGTACCTTCTGCAACTGCATCCAGTGCCTGCTGTACTTTATGGGCATCACCAATGATATGTACAGGCTTACCGCAATCCTTGATTGCTTCATATAAAGCATCATTAACCTTAGAGCCCACTGCATAGATAACATGTGTAAAGCCTTCTAAAGTCTGTGGTTCCTCTTTTACTTCTACTTCTGCATTAGAGCCATCTAATTTGATAAGCTTTGTATCACACATCATTGTTACGTCTAACTGTTTTAATCTCATCATAGCAGGAACCAAGTTGGCAGGTGCTAATCCTGCACCGATAGATGCTGCCATTTCAATCATAACAACAGATAAATCGCCTTCTTTTCTTGCAAATAAGGTTTCTGTGGTTTCCATACCAACCATTCCACCACCAACTACTAATACCTTACCGGAAGGAATCTTTACACCACCCTTTAAGAATTCATGGGCTGTACATACATTGTCACCAGTTGAAAATGCAATTGGTGTAGAACCGGTTGCAACAATAATTTCATCACAATCCAATGCTGCTACTTTTGCTACATCCATTTCTTCATTCAGATGAATATTTACATTCAGCTTCTTCAACTGTGTTTCTAAATACTGAATCCATTTTACCAGATCTTCTTTATGTGGCGGAATGCAGGCAAGGTTAATCTGACCACCAAGACAGTCACTCTTCTCGTACACATCTACAGCATGACCTCTCTGTGCCAATACCTTAGCTGCTGCCATTCCACCGATGCCGCCTCCAATAATTGCAATCTTTTTCACTGTTTCTGTAGGTATTATTTGCCATGTTGCTTCTCTTCCCACGAATGGATTAATTGCACATGAGCCTGGTAAACGTTTACTCTGCTGACCTACACAGCCTACAAGACAGCTTACACAAGGTGAAATATCATCATCACGATGTTCAATGGTCTTTGTAACAAATTCTGGATCTGCCAACAATGCACGACCAATTACAAGACCATCTACTTTATCTTCTGCAATTAAAGTGCGGGCAAGCTCCGGTGTATTAATCTTACCAACTAATATTACAGGAACTGTACTTACTTCCTTAATTGCCATTGCCTGTTCTAAGTTAACTGCCTGTGGTTCTCCATGAGATGGCATAATCTTATTTGGCATTTCGTACTGAGCACCACCACTGATTTCAAAAGCATCAATACCATGCTCAATTAAAATTGGTACTAATGTCTTTACATCTTCTACGGTATTACCACCTGGTATTTTTTCATCTCCCGAGATACGAAGCATAATTGGAAATTCCTTACCGCATTTTTCTTTAATGGCATCTACCACTTCAATTAAAAGGCGGGCACGATTCATAAGACTTCCGCCATATTCATCTTCTCTCTTGTTACGAAGTGGTGAAAGGAACGCACCTAATAACATATATCCATGAGCGCAGTGAAGTTCAATTCCATCATATCCTGCTTCTTTTGCATGATAAGAAGCCTCTGCATACATATTTACGATTGCCGGCAACTCCTCTTTTGCCAATGCGCGTGTCTGCTGATACATAGAATTACGGTATTCACTTGGAGCCATTGGTGATACTCCAAAAAATGCTGAAACACTTTCCGGACCTGGATGTGTAATCTGCGGAATAACTTTTGCTCCATATTCATGTACTTTATCTGTAAAAGCTTTGTGCTTTTCAATCACTTCTGCATCTCTAAAGCATAAGGTGTTACCAAGATATGGTGTAGCAGGGTCTACTGATGTAGCATCCAAAATAAGACACCCCACTCCGCCTTTCGCTCTTTCTAACCAATATGCCTGCTGTACTTCGGATGGTGATCCATCCTTGCTTTCATGCCCCAAACTGATAGGTGCCATAAAAGTTCTATTTTTGAGGGTCATAGACCCAATCTGTAAATTTGACGCTAATTCTGACATATCATTTACCCCCTAATCTTTATATCTTTTTGCTGAATAGTCCATTTTTTACAACGACTCAGAGCCTCTCTCCAAATATCACTCTAAGCCGTCACACTTTTTTATTTTTTGAAAGCATCTCTTATAAACTGATAACAATCCTCACGAATCGTTTCATCATTCCATAAATCAGGATTATGAATAAACTTCATATACATAGACATAGTAATTCCATAATACAGTTCCGTTAAAAGCCAGTCAGGCATTTCTTTAATTTCATCTTTTTCCATACCCCTTTGGATAATTTCAAGAATACTGTCTGTAAAATCCTTTTTGTATCTTTCTTTTTGATACATCGGATAATAGGTAATTAAATTTTCTACCTTTGCCTCTTCCGGATATTCTATGACATGCTCAATAATATTTTCAAAACGCTTACATAACTTATCAATGGCACTATCATACTGTTCCAAACTTGCATTACAGGCTTCGACATCTAATTTGTGACAATAATCAAACACTTCATTATACAAAGTTTCTTTGGAATCAAAGTAAAAATATAAAGTTCCTTTTGCAATTCCAACTTCGTCTGCGATAGCCTGCATAGAAGAAAGACCTGCTCCCTTTTCACAAATCATATGTATACATGCTTTAATAATCTCTTCTTTACGATTGTTGGTTTTCATGAAAATCTCCGTTATTTATTGATATCCAATACTGCCTTATATGCTTCGTGAATAGCATTCAGAGCAAGTCTTGGAGCAAAAGCATCTCCTACTACATAATGCGGAATATTCATAGCTTCACACTGTTTTACTAAGCTTTCTGCATCTCTTGACTTAGAACCAACTGCCATAATAATCGCATCTGCTTCTAATTCTTTGATACCATCTTTGCCTTCTACAACTACTTTACCTGTATCAAGAGCCTTGCATGTTGTTTCTGTTAAAATTGTAATTGGTTCCTGTGCCAATGCAAATTGTGTACCAATCTTACGAAGTGTACCAAGTTCTTTTAAAACAGCATCTCTCATTTCAACAACTGTAACAGTTATACCCTTTGCAGCCAGATATTCTGCTGTTTCAATACCAACTAAGCCACCACCAATGACAACTGCTGTTTTAGCTTCAATTTCTTTACCAGAAAGAATATCATGAGAGCTGATTACATTAGCTTTTTCAATGCCTTCTAATGGTAATGTAGCTGGTGTAGAACCTGTTGCGATAATCACTGCATCTGGAGCTTCTTTTGCAATCAAATCTGCATCTACAGCTGTATTCAAATGAATTGCAACACCCTGTTCTTCAATATTCTTAATTGCCATGTCACAGCCATATTTGAAATCATCTTTTCTTGGTGCTACACCGGCAATTGCAAACTGTCCGCCTAAGTGGTCTGTAGCTTCATAAATCACAGGTGTATGACCACATTTAACCAACGCATCTGCTGCTTCAATACCTGCAATTCCACCACCTGCAATAAGAACCTTCTTAGGTGTATCTGTTTTCTTTAATGACATGGTAGCCTCTTCCATTAAGGCTGGATTACGCATACAAGTAATATGCTCAATAGATGGATCATATAAGCAATTGTAGAAATAATCAAAGCATCCCTGATTGCATCCAAGACAGTATTTAATAGAAGTCAAATCACCTGCTTTTGCTTTGTTACAGAACTCGGCATCTGCAAGCTGTGCACGGGCCATAACAACTAAGTCTGCCTTGTCATCTTCTAATACCTTTTCTGCAAATTCTGGTGTGTTAATACGTCCACATGGCATTGTAAGCATTCCTGTTTCCTTACGGATTCTTGCAGCACTTTCTACATTAAAACCATTTGGAATGTCTACCGGTGCTACTTCATAAATATTAGCTGCTGTTG
>CAYTGQ010000003.1:0-36846 GCA_964437345.1 uncultured Lachnoclostridium sp.
TTATCCATTCATGCAATTGGAATATTATGTCCCGGTGAATCGCAGAGATATTGGGGATTTCATAATCTGCAAAAATCTTCAGGTTAAGTTTGTCTAATCATTCTGGTTGTCTGGCAAAAAATGGTCCCTGTCCTTTCTCTTTTACTTTATATTATGACGAAAATCAAATACTTACCTTTTGAAATAACCGCCTGCTGCGGAGTTCTGACTGACATAAGCTGATTTATAAAATATGCAACACCATACAATTTATTCTGTGAACAGGTAGCTGTTACACATAATTCTTATTCCGCTTAAGTGTAAACTATCTGCTGGATTTTGCGGAGTCAAGGTCTTGCCATGAAATGGTGCTTCGCAACCTTGACTCCACAAAATCAGCAGATAAAAGGTAATTAAGCGGAATAAGAATTAGCCTGCCTTAGCGGAAGGCATGTAAAAGAATAATTATTCAGAAAATAGTTTGTTTGCCAAGACTTCGCCAAGGGCGGTTATTTAGAAACTAAATATTTGATTTTTCAGCAAAGTATAACGTTAAAGGGAAGGGTGACAGATAATTTTTCGATAGACAACATAGAACTATTAGAATCAACTTGGCATGCAGATTTTTTGCAATTTGTGGTGCGGGAGCACACTTGTTGGCGAGAGCACCACATAATCAAAGCAAAAAATCAAGTGCCTTAGTTATTCTTATAGTTCGTAAACGTTGCAAGAAAAATTATCTGTCACCCTTCCCTTGAATAAAACTAAATTCGAAAAATCAAATCAAAAATCCCTAATAACCGCCCTCGGCGAAGTCACTTAGTGCGACACCCCCCAATTTACTTCAACTTCCTTGCCACCTGCTCCGGATAGGTTGCATATTCAATGGCTGTCTCTCTTGTAATCTTTTCACTCTGGCAAAGATTAATTAAGGACTGGTCCATAGAAAGCATTCCCTCTGCAGCAGATGTCTGGATTACATTATCAATCTGATAATTCTTACTATCGCGAATCATGTTACGGATAGCACTATTCATGTTCATGATTTCAAAGGCTGGCACCATCCCGCCATCTTTTCCCGGAACTAACTGCTGGGAAATAACTGTATTCAGAATCATGGAAAGCTGAATACGAATCTGTGCCTGCTGGTTTGGTGGAAATGTATCAATAATACGATCAATGGTATTAACTGCTCCTTTTGTATGCAAAGTTGCCAGTAACAGATGGCCTGTTTCTGCAGCTGTCATTGCCACACGGATTGTTTCAAAGTCACGCATTTCTCCAAGCTGAATAACGTCTGGTGCCTGGCGGAGGCATGCACGGAGTGCAGACAGATAGTCATTGGTATCAATGGCAATTTCTCTCTGACTGATAATACAAGTATTATTTCTATATAAATATTCAATTGGATCTTCCAGAGTAATGACATGGGCACTACGTGTATGATTAATCTTATCGATAATACATGCCTGCGTTGTGGACTTGCCACTTCCTGCAGTTCCTGAAATCAGAACCATTCCATGCTGCTGGTATGCAATTTTCATGACCTCTTCCGGAATTCCAAGCCACTCATAGGACGGAATATCAAAGGATACTACACGGATAATAGCTGCGACGGAACCTCTCTGGCGATATGCATTAACACGAAAACGTGCCAAACCCGCCTTTGCAAAGGAAAAGTCATCATCACCGCTGGTCTGGAACTTTGTCATATCTCTCCCTGCCAGCCGGTAAATATCCTCTACCAGTTCCTTTGATGTATCTGGTAAAATTCTGTTATTATCTGCCGGTGCGATTCTTCCATCTACTTTCAAGCTGACCGGACCACCTGCAATAATAAAAATATCTGATGCTCCTTCTCCTGCTGCCTTTTCCAGATATGGCAATACTGATAACGCCATGCTACTCCTCCTCTTCCGGTGTCCAGACGTTAATATACTCCTCCGGACTCCACTGTTCTGTTAAAATAACCTTCCACTGATATATGGTATACTCTTCTCCTGTTACCTCTGCTATAACACTTAATACCTGTGTATCTGACACCGGACATGAATAAGCATATATATTCTCCTCCTGCTTTACTCCTTCCGGAATGTTGCCGCTTCGAATCCGGGCAAGTATGTCTTCCGCCTCACAATCTGCTCTATAGTAATCTTCAATGGCCTCCACTGAGGCGTCTGCAATTCTTATATCTGCTTTTACAGTGCTAAGAGCCAGCAATGCAAACACAGTAAGACAGAGTACTGAAAAAATCACAAGCAGTGAACTTCCTCCTACTAATGCCACTCCTCTTTTGGATTTATTCATCTGCTGCCACCTCCTGCCAGTTCACCGGTAAGGTAAAAATACTCTCCGAAGTATTTATTTCCTTTACAGTAATTTCACCTTTTCCCAAATAAGAGGTTTTCTCCATGATGAAGAATTCTGCCTTATATTCTGCCATAGCTTCTTCTACTATTTCCCATTCTTTATCATAATATAGAACAAACCCATTCTCTAAAGGCTGTGCCTTCAGAACCCGTACAACTTCATCCAAATCACCTTTATTGGCTTTTACTGTTTCTGCCATTGTCTGGCTGATAGCTGCTGCCTTATCTCTTGCATATGACTTCATTGATAATGCATCTGCCTGCACAAATGCCTGTACACAAAGTGCTGCCGCAAATGCGAATACCAGTATCATAACAACCTGTTCCATCAGACTTAAGGGTGCCTTACTTTTTATTTCTGTCATCTAGGCACCTCCTGACTGCTGCGAACAGCCAGACTAATCTGGTGCTCTTTCTGATTCTCATCTAAAATCGTAACCTGTATTAAAGAATTCTCCTGTGTAAGCAGCAAGCCTCTGGCTGGCAGAATTTCCTGTCCTGCCTCCGGCTCCAATCCGCTATCTTCCGCACACAACACTTCTCTGATATATCCGTCATAATAATAAATTTTGGTATAATAAAATTCCCCCTCTGTACCCATACGAAGGTATAAAGTTGGAATTTCATCTGCATTTATATTATCTCTTTCTGAGAAAGAACCCACCTGTACACAGTCTGCCTCATCATTATGGCGAAGCTTTGCCGCAATATACTGTACACCGGTTCTTCCATTATAGCTTTCCTGGTCACGCTGGACCAATTTTTCATAAGAGGACGCACCTAATAAAAGGACCATTAAAATGCTCCCGGCAAATAACACAAATAATAACAGCACAAATACACCATCTATCTCATGCTTTTCTGTCATCTGTTTCATAGGCGCCTATCCTTATCTTTTTTATCATTCAACAGTATTCTTTGGGACTACAGTAATCTCCGGCATAATGTTATCTGCAAAAATTTCATAAAATACATCATAACGCTCATGGTCAATCTGTAATCCATAATACGACTCTACATATTCTAATGTAGCCGGATACACACCTTCAATGGCATAGCAGCTGACTACTGCTTTTTTGATGGTATCCTCTACCCTTTTTTCACTTTCTTCCCTGTGCCCGGTCTCCACATTACCAATAGCAGTCAAAAGGCAGACAATTGCAATCAATGCTACCAGTGGAACAAATAATGTCTTAAGCCCCTCTGACACAGGATTGGTATACTTTACCTTCATACTAACCCTCCCAATGCAGTTATTCCTTCCCACTGCCTGTTATCCAATCGATGCCATAATGTTCATCAATGGAAGCATAACTGCAATCAGAATAATTCCTACAATAATAGAGGTTATAATTACTATGGTTGGTTCTATTTTACTAACCAGTTCTTCAATGGACTGGTTTGCATCATCATTTAATCTGCGTGAGATTTCCTCCATAATACCATCGCTGTTACCACTCTTAACTCCTAATGCCAACATACGACAATATAATGGTTCAAAAATTCGTGCTGTGCGCATGGCTTCTGCCAAAGGTTCTCCTGCCTCTAACAGTTCTGTACACCGCTCGTATCTCGCTTTTGCCTGTGGCACCTCCTGATGAAATACCGCTGCCAGCTTTAAAGCTTCCTCCATTGGAAGTCCGCTTAGCATTCCCATGGAAAAGGCTGATGCAAAACGTGCCATTCCTACTTTTCTTGTAATTCCCTTATCCCCAAAACGTTGCTTATACCATTTAAGTAACGCACTACGTACATTACTGCTATATAATACAAGGACAGCAAACACTACAGCAATTCCAATTATTACGCCAACTAGCGGAAGGGCTCCGCTTAGTATCTGTCCCAGCTTTAACAGACCACCTGCCAGTCCTTCCATAGAACCACCCAGCTGATTATAGACTTTATTAAAAATTGGCAATACCTTAATAAGTAAAATTCCAATAATAATCACCATCAGAAACAGCAGTACAATTGGATAAACCAGTGCACTGCGGATACGGTCATTTAACTGTTTCTGATTATCATAGTAATCTGACAGTGCTTTATATGCCTGCTCAGTACGACCTGTATTCTCTCCTGTAGCCGCCATGTTTATCACGTAATCTGGAAAGCATCCTGTTGATGCCATTGCCTCTGAAAGCTGTATTCCATCGTCCATCTGCTCTGCCAATGTCTGCAAAAGCTTCTTGGAACGGCTGTCTGTCTCATCCTCTGCCAGCAAATGAATTCCATCTGCCAGATTAATACCTGCATGAATCAGCAGGGATATCTGCAAGCAAAATGCAGATACATATTCATTGGAAAGAACTATTTTCTTCATCAGTTTCCTTCTTTCAACCCCATAGTATTTATCAACACTGTTTTTCGACAATAAAACTGCCCGACTACGACTGTCTTATCTGCTGCTAATATACATACTTCACTACATAATTGCTTGCATTTCCAACATACTCTTTTACCTTGTCATCAGATTTTGCTGTATCTGCATAGGTTGGGTCCATTAAACTCCAATTCTTACCATCAAAATAAATAACACCGGTAATCCATCCACTTTCTTCGGTATACACGTCAATCCATGCATGGTATGCTGAACCACTGTAACCAATTACTAATTTGGTTGGAATTCCCTGACTTCGTAACATAGCCGTCATAGTTGCCGCATAATCAAAGCAGATTGCTTTCTTAGATTCATATACTTTATCTAGATCTGGAAGATACCCGCTTTCTACAGTTTTCGCTTTCAAAGTGCTATAATTAAACTTTTTCAGTGTCCAGTCATAAACTGCTTTTACTTTTTCCAGCTCAGTACTCTTACCCTTGCAAATTTTCTTCGCATCTTTAACGCACAGAGTATCCTTTGTATAGTTTACATACTGATTAGCAGTTAAAAATGGTAACATCTGGTCTTCCAGAACTACATTAACAGTTGCGGAACCCACTGTTGCATAACTGGTTCCTGCTATATTTTTATATACTGTAACCTTGTAGCTTCCATCTCCTTCTGAAAATGGAAAAGCTGCCCACTCTTTTACGTTCAGATTATATGTATAAGTAACACCTGTTGGGGCTTTTACCTGTGCCTTCAGCTTGCTGTCTGTATCCGTAAGGTACTGCACCATTACATACCCCTTGGATGCATCTGAATAATCAATTATCATATCTGCATTCTGCTCCACCTGCTTTCCTGATGCAGTTGGAACAATGACCTTTGCCTTGTAAGGTGCTGCTATCGCAAAAGCTGCCACTAAAATTCCAATTAAAACTACTACTGGTACTAATTTTTTCATATAATGCTTCATAGGTATTCCTCCTATTTATTAACCAAAACATTCTAAATCCCTAAGTTACAATATAACACAATTTCCGACTATTGCAAAGAGAATAATAGCTTGAGTTTTTGCATTTTTATGTTATATTAAAAGTGGCAGGCTTTTGTAAAATCCGAAAGGAGCGCATAATATGGGAAATATTAATATTCAGACCTTTGATTTTTTTCATTTAAATTATAATGATACTATTATCAGCAACTTAGACAACCGTTCCCAGAAGGCATGGTTACTCCTTGCTTATCTGGTTTATTTTAAAGATAAATCTGTTCCACAATCCGAACTTATATCTGCCCTCTGGAAAGATGCCGATGTAAGTCCAAGTACTATTAAAACAACACTCCACCGTCTTCGTCATATGCTAAAGGTTTTTGGTGAAGATACTGCCGCTGACCTGATTCAGTGCCAGCGTGGTTATTATTCCATTAATTCAGACTATACCCTTGTCTGTGATTTTGAAGAATTTGAAAGCTATTATAAACAGGCAAAAGACGCATCTAATACTGATGAGAAGCTGGCACTGTATGAAAAAGCGTTTTCTCTTTATAAAGGCGAATTTTTAAGTAACTATTCCAATGAAACATGGGTTATCCCTATTACTATTTATTTTCATAATCTGTATCTGGAAATCGTCATCTCCATGCTGCACATTTATGAAGAAAAAAAGATGTACAACGAAGCTATTGATGTTTTAAAACAGGCACGTAGTGTAGAAAAATACGAAGAAACTATTTATATTCATTTAATCCGGACTCTGATTCATACTGAAAAATATAAAGATGCAGTAACTGTTTATAATCATCTGACCAATATGCTGGATACAGCTTTTGGAGTACAGCCTTCTTCTGAGGCAAAGTCTTTATACCACGAAGCCATGACTGCTTTAAGTTCTAATACTGTGGACATCCAGGATATTCCAAGGCTTATGCTTGAGAAGCCTACAGAATCAGGTGCACTTCTCTGTGACTTTGATTTCTTTAAAGAAATTTACCATGCATATTCCAGAGGAATGGAGCGTAGTAATTCCGCTATACATCTGGTTCTAATTAATATTACTGATATGAATAATCAGCTGCTTTCCAAACGCAGCCAGACCTGTTGTGTCAACAATCTGAAGCAGTATTTACAGCAATCACTGCGTTCCGGCGACATTGTTTCCATGTGTACGCCTTCCCAGTTTGTCCTGCTTCTGCCTAATGCCACAGCAGAAAATGCTGAAACAGCCATTGCACGAATTAAAAATGGATTTTTCCAGAAGTATCCACATTCGCCTGCAAAGCTGACTCATTTTATCCAGCCGGTAACAGAGTATAAAAACATGTAGACCTATATTACGGAGGGTGTATACAAGTTTTATTTCCACTCTTTTAAAAATACAGTATTTATGATATACTTTTTCCAAAGCAATTTTAACAAGAAATGAGGGTTTTCATGAAGGATAAAGAGCAATGGGAGGTTCTCGGCAATGAATTGAGGGATATTGTCGAAAATGCCATTACCTCCAACGATTATAGTGAATTAAGTAAAAATATTACTAACATTGTTAATTCTTCTTTAGATGAGGTTCGCACACAGCTAAAGAGCTCTGCTAAAGACATTACAATTAGTAAAGACGGCAAAACCATTACTGTAGGTCGTCAGCATAGTGTAGCCACTTACGGATATACATCCCAGAATAGTGCCGGTCAGAACACTCAACAGGTCAGAGATTTTACTAACATAGTAAAGGCACCTAACCAGACTGCTCTGGTTGTCAGACCAAAGGGAAAAGGCGGTGCACTTGCAAAAGAAATCGTCGGTTACTGTACTGGTGGCAGCTTTGCAATTGCCACAGTTACTTTTCTGGGTATTGCCTCTATGCAAAGAGTTGCAACCGGTTTGTTAATTGGGGCTGCCTGCTTTGGTCTTGCAGGAGTTGCCTGTATTCTTCTGGGGGCAAGTGGTACTCGTAAAAGAACACAGATTAAACGTTTTAACAACTATATCAGAGCAATGGGCAATAACCTCTATTATGATATTGAAGATTTTGCACAAAAGCTTGGTTATTCCGAAAAGACGATTATTAAAGATTTAAAAGAAATGATTCGTTCCGGCATTTTCAAGGAAGGTCATTTGGACAAGCAGGAAACCTGCCTTATGATTTCCGATAAAATGTATGACCAGTATCTTGAAACCCAGAAAAATTACGAAGAAGAACAACGACAGAAGGCAATCAACACTTCCTATAATGCCACATCAGAAGCTGCTTCCGATGCTAAAATGAGTGCTGAGTGCAGAGCTGTTCTCAAAGAAGGGGAAGAATATATCCGCCACATTAATTACTGTCGCAGCCAGGTACAGAATTCTGATATGCGTAATAAGCTGGATCGACTTTCTCAGGTTATCAGCCGAATCTTTGCAGTCGTTAAGAAAGAGCCGGATAAGGTTTCTGACCTTCATCGTATGATGAGTTTTTATCTTCCAACAACACAGAAGCTTCTTACAGCTTATTGTGAGTTAGAGAACCAGCCGGTTGCCGGAACCAATATTGAATCTACACGAAAAGAAATTGAAAAATCCTTAGATACACTGAATGAGGCATTTGAAAAGCTTTTAGATGACCTTTTCCAGGATACCGCATGGGATATTTCATCTGATATTTCAGTTCTGAACACTATGCTTGCTCAGGATGGATATACCAACGATAAAATCAAAATTAATTAATTAAGAGGAGAGGTATTAATATGGAAACAACAACAAAAACACAGTCCCAGACAATCCCAACTTTAGTATTTGACGCACTGGAACCAGAGCTTCCAGTTGTAGTTGAATCAACCGGTGAAGTTATGTCCCCTGTTGCAGAGGCTAAATTAGACGACACAATTTTAACTCCAGAAGAACAGAAAGCAGTTGATGACTTCTGCGAAAAAATCGATATCCACAACTCCAACGCTATTTTACAGTATGGTGTTGGTGCTCAGAAAAAGCTTGCATCTTTCTCTGAAAGCACTTTAGAAAATGTACAGACAAAGGATTTAGACGAAATCGGCAATATGCTTTCTGAAGTTGTCGTTGAATTAAAAGGCTTTGATGTGGAAGAAGAAGAAAAAGGCTTTTTTGGTCTCTTCAAAAAGAACTCAAATAAATTAGCTACTTTAAAAGCAAAATATGACAAAGCAGAAACTAATATCAATAAAATTACAGCTGCTTTAGAAACTCATCAGGTACAGCTTTTAAAAGACGTTGCTCTCTTAGATAAAATGTACGAATTAAACTTAACATACTTCAAAGAGCTTTCCATGTACATTCTTGCCGGCAAGAAGAAGCTGGAACAGGTTCGTTCTACAGAGCTTGTAGAACTCCTTAACAAAGCAAAAGCTTCCAACCTTCCAGAAGATGCACAGGCTGTTAAAGATTTAGAGTCCCAGTGTGATCGTTTTGAAAAGAAGCTCCATGACCTTGAGCTTACTCGTATGGTTTCCATCCAGATGGCTCCACAGATTCGTATGATTCAGAGCAGCGATTCCTTAATGGTAGAGAAAATCCAGTCTACATTAGTTAATACAATTCCACTTTGGAAAAACCAGATGGTTCTTGCTCTTGGTGCGAGCCATGCCGGACAGGCTGCAAAGGCACAGCGTGAAGTAACAGATATGACAAACGAACTGTTAAAGAAGAATGCTGCTATCTTAAAAGATACTACTATCGAAGCTGCAAAAGAATCCGAACGTGGTATTGTTGATATTGAAACTCTGAAGAATACAAATGCTTCCTTAATCAGCACTTTAGATGAAGTTATGAAGATTCAGACTGAAGGACGAGCAAAACGTCAGGCTGCAGAAGCTGAAATGCTTCAGATGGAAAATCAGTTAAAGAACAAATTATTAGAATTAAGCAACAAATAGTAATTATTATATAAATAGCCTGCACTTTTTTGTGCAGGTTATTTAGCTATTTCTCAAAGGAGGCACATTATGTTAGGTATTATTGGTGCAATGGATGAAGAAGTTGCAAAATTAAAAGAACAGATGACCGATGTAGTGGTTACTACTAAAGCATCTATGGACTTTTATAGAGGTAAATTAAGTGGTAAAGATGTTGTTGTTGTACGAAGTGGTATCGGCAAAGTAAATGCTGCTATCTGCACTCAGATTTTAGTGGATGATTTTAGAGTTAGTGCTGTAATCAATACAGGAATCGCCGGTTCTCTCCGTGCCGAAATCAACATTGGAGATATTGTACTTTCCACAGACGCTTTAGAGCATGACATGGAAGCAACTGCATTTGGATATCCGGTAGGACAGATTCCAAGAATGGATACCCTTGCATTTGAAGCCGATAAGAATTTAATTGCATTAGCAGAAAAATGCTGTGCAAAGGTAAATCCAGATATCAAAACCTTTGTTGGACGAGTTGTAAGTGGTGACCAGTTTATTTCCAGCAAAGAAAAGAAAGAATGGCTTATTGAAAACTTTGAAGGCTACTGTACTGAAATGGAAGGAGCTGCTATTGCGCACTGTGCTTACTTAAATAATGTTCCATTCTTAGTAATCCGTGCTATCTCTGATAAAGCAGATGCCAGTGCACAGATGGACTATCCTGCTTTTGAAGCACTGGCAATTGAACGTTCCGTAAAACTCATGTTAGAAATGGTGGTGAACTACTAATGGAGAAAATTGCAAGCTTTACAGTCAATCATTTGACTTTACTTCCAGGTATCTATGTATCCAGAAAGGATCACATTGGAAGCGAAGTAGTTACTACTTTTGATTTAAGAATGACAAGACCTAACTTTGAACCAGTTATGAATACAGCAGAGATGCACACAATTGAGCATTTAGCTGCAACTTATCTTAGAAATGATGCAGAATATAAGGATAGAGTTGTTTACTTTGGACCAATGGGCTGCCGCACTGGATTCTATCTGTTACTGGCAGGAGATTATGAATCCAAAGATATTGTAGAATTGATTACAAGATTATTTGAATTTATCCGTGATTTCGAAGGTGAAGTTCCAGGAGCTGCCGCAAGAGACTGTGGTAACTATCTGGACATGAACCTGCCAATGGCAAAATGGCTGGCAGAGAAGTATGTGAGAGAAGTATTAGAGGGCATCTCAGACGAGAGACTTGTGTATCCGGAATAGAATATTATATTGCAATTTTAAATGAGAGGACATTAAAATACGTCCTCTCATTTTTATTTCTACACTGCTTTCTTCTCCGGCAGCTGTGCCAATATAATTGCCACAAACATCAACACACAACCTATAGTTTCCCTGGCAGAAAGCTGCTGCCCTAAAATCACTAACCCACCAATAACTGATACTACAGACTCCAGGCTTAAAATCAAAGACGCTACAGTTGGATTCATACCCTTCTGCCCTACTATCTGCAGAGTATATCCTACGCCACTTGATATGGCTCCTGCGTAAAGCACTGGTTTCCATGCTATTAAAAGTGCCTGTAATGATGGCTGTTCTAATAAAAACATCGGAACTGCTGTTATGATTCCACATACAAAAAACTGGATGCATGCCATCTTGACACCGTCGGTCTTTTCTGAAAAGTAATCTATACATAAAATATGAAAAGAAAATGCTAGTGCACACAGGAATACATAGAAATCACCTTTTTGAATCAAGGCTCCTCCTTCTGCGAAATCTCCTGTAATGCAGAGGCAGTATAACCCTGCTAATGCAAAAACCACACCTACCCATACAGTTGGTGCACAACGTTTCTTAAAAAAGATTCCCATTATAGGAACGATAATAATATAAAAGGCTGTAATGAAGCCTGCTTTTCCAACTGTTGTATACTGCACACCTATCTGCTGTAAGCTGCTGGCTATGGCAAGAAGGATACCACAGCAAATGCCACCTGATATAAGATTTTTTCTCTCTGTTTTCAGTATTTCCGGCCTCTTTCCTTCTACTGTCGTTGTCATATTCTGTCCTTCAATTACATCTTCCAAACAGACTCCCAACTCTGACTTTTTATTCATCCTCTGCAAAATACAGATACACGGAATCAACACAATCCCTGCTATCCAGGAACGGACACTGGTAAATGTGAATACTCCTACATATTCCATTCCTACACTCTGTGCCACAAATCCCATTCCCCAGACTGTTGCTGTCAGTAATAATAATAATGAATTTCTTATCTGTAGTTTACTCATATAATATTACTCCTTTTATCCTTACACGCATTACTCATTAATCTATATTCCCAAACTGTTTCCTAAAATCACATAGCTACAGTATACACATACGAAAATGGGATAGTCAACCACTGGCTGACTATCCCATTTATGCAATTATCTTCTTCTCATCAAAACATCTAAATTATTTCTTTAACTGGAACTGCTGTACTAACTCATTCAAGGTTGCTGCCTGAGCTGCAAGTTCTTCACTTGTTGCAGAGCTTTCTTCTGCCATTGCAGAGTTGTCCTGAATTGCCTGAGAAATATCTTCAATACCCAGACTAATCTGTTCCATATTTTCTGCCTGTAATTCTGCACTTTCAGCCGTTTCTTTAACAATAACACTTAATCCCTGAACTGCTTTTACCGCTTCCTGTAAAGATGTCATTACATCACTTACGATTGCATTTCCTTTATCAATTTCAGAAATAGAAATACCAATTAAATCTCTTGTTGTATTAGCTGCCTTGGAGCTTTCATCTGCAAGCTTACCAATTTCACTGGCAACAACCGCAAAACCTTTTCCTGCTTCACCTGCACGAGCTGCTTCAATGGAAGCATTCAACGCTAGCAGATTTGTCTGATCTGCAATTTCTTCAATAGTCTGGATAATACCAACAACCTGTTTAGAAGTTTCATTAATCTTATCCATAGCCTCTTTCATCTTGTTCATGTGTTCCTGATTCTGATCCATCATACCAGTTACACGCTCTGCATCTCTAGCAGCCTTTTCAGAACCTTCTTTATTCGCTTCTACCTGGCTGACTACTGTAGCAGAAGTTGCTGTTAATTCCTGTACAGCTGCTGCCTGGGTTGTAGCACTTTCTGCAAGTCCCTGAGACGCATTCGCAAGATCATCTGCACCGGCAGATACCTGATTTGCACTTTCCATGATATTTCTCAATACTGTTGTCATGGAGTTAGAAATGTTATCAATACCTTCCTTCAAAATATGGAATTCTCCAACATAAGCCTGCTTTAATTCCACATTCAGGTTACCATTTGCCATTTCTCCCAATGCATAAGAAATTTCTTCAATGTATACGATATATTCTTTCAAACGGTCAACAGTCTTACCAAGAGATGTAGCAAGCTGACCAATTTCATCTTCACCTTCAATTACAAGTTCAACATCTAATTCTCCGGCAGCAAGCTGTTCTGCTGTTCCGTTTAAACGCACAATTGGTGCACTAACCTTTTGAGCCATAGTCTTAGTTCCAGTATAGTTAAGAACCATACCTATTGCAAATGCAACTACTAATGACATTGCCATAATAAATACAGTAGTATAATATTCTAAAGGTCCCATTGCACTAACTACTGTATAGCTTGTCTCACTAACATTTGTAACATAACCATACTGTAAGCCACCATCTACTCTGTATTTAATGAAACCATCCAGACTCTTATCAAGAATTAATTTTAAAGCATCTTCTGAATACCCAGAGTCTTCTGCTGCTGTTAAAAGCTTTGTGGAATCCGGATGATATACAACGGCACCATTCTTTGAGAATAATGCCACATATCCTGTGTTTCCAATCTTATATCCCTGTAATACTGTATTAACATGGTCTAATGCAATATCCAGACCTGCTACACCGAGCACATTACCATTATTGTCATAAATTGGTGCCGCAGCACTTAAAATCAAATTACCTGTGCTGGCATCTGTATATGGTTCTGTCAGCATTGCTTCACCTGTTGTTGTACATGTAAACCATTCACGCTGTGTAATCTGAAAATCTGCTCCGGAAGTAAATCCGTCTGACTGTGTTAACACATTGGCATCTGCATCACCAATCCATACTGCCAGAATATTTTCAGGATCTGTCTGCTGAACATTAACCATATATCTATAAACTTCTTCATAGTCCTTTGCTTCAAGGATATTATCTCCAGCTTTTGTTTCTTTCAAAACTGACTGAATTTCTTCGTCAACTGCCATCTGCTTTACTGTTTTAAGATGCGGATCAAAGAAATCTGCCATCTGGAACGCTGCTGACTTGGACTCCCATGTAAGCTCTGTCTCTTTATTTTGTGTCGCCTGAGACCAAATCATAACAACTGATGCAATAAAAACAAGTACAAATATCGTACCAACATGCTTCATCATCTGTATTACTATAGTATCGACAATACTCTTATGCCCTTTCACCGGCTTTGGCTGCTTTTGTTTTTTCTCTTTTTTAGCCATATAAATACAGCTCCCTTCTCCATTTTAACCTATAGGCTATATACCTTTAGTTTAATCTCCCAAACGCCAAATTGCAATATATTTCTGTCATTTTTTATCGTATTTTGTATTTAATTTCATTAATTGTTTTAAATTGGTGATTTTCAATATATTATTTTGTAAATTCACATTCAATTCTCATCTTATCTTGATATTACAACATCATCACAATTTCCCTGCATCCAATATTCTTTACCGAAAAATACAATTGCCTTATCCGTTATATAAAAATCCAGTTCATCCCAGGTAAGAAGCTGCTCTATCCCCATTTTATCGCTAATTTCACAACGAAGCTCTGCCTCATTTTTAATACCAAGGACTTCTGCTGCCGTAACTTCCTCTCCTGTCTTACAATCAATAGTAATACCCTCTAAGGTTGCATATGTATGGGCACCACCCATGCCAGTTGCATCATAGTAAACCAGACTGACATAATCTTCTCCCACATAAGAAATATACTGAAAAATCAACTTATCATAGGTTTCTGATTCACCCTCAGTGACTTCACTTTCCATATTTTCTTCTGAAATCTCTTCCTCAATAGCGACAATTTCACTTTCATTTATTCATTGACTCTTCTGCGAACCTCCCATATAAAAAGCACAACAAGCCATATTCTGGCACACCAGTTTGATACCATTATCACATCGTTTCCAGCATCTATATTATTGAATATGTTTTCATATACTTCATTTCCTTCAATAATAAAATTGAAAATTAATATACCCACTGCAAGAATTGCCTGTACTACTACAGATGAATAATTTTCATTCATTCGCTGATAAAACCGCCATGCCGATAGTTCCACCAGTAGAATCCAAACAGCAACCACAACAACACGGATTATATCTAATTGCCTGCTTATCCCAAATACAACAAATGCTGCTGTTGATAATAGAATTGCAAGTTTCCATTTCGAATCTGCCTTTTTATTAAACGGGCACCTTTCATCTAATAACCGATGCAATTCCTTTATTTCAGGTGATGCCATCTGCAAATCTATTTCTCTAAGCTGATAATAATCACTAATACATAAATAGATACTTTTCTTTAACTTTATCTCCTTTAATATTTCTATCAGCTCTATTATGAATTCTGCTCTTCTCAGCACTGGCTGATATATTGGTTTTCTGAAGAAAAGCTCAAACAAGTTCAGTCTTTCTGAATAGGTAGTACAAAGCTTTTCCATTTCTGCAACTGCTTTCTGTAACACCACATCTGTTTCTTTTTCTTCTGCATTTTTAATTGCATCCTCAAAATCATACTTCCGATATCCCTGAACCTCTTGTGCTTTCTGTATCTCTAAAATTGCCTCTGGTTCCGAGAACTCTTGTATTTCTGGAATTGTTTCCAGATCTGGGACCTCCGGCATTTCCAAAATTACTTCTGGTTTTGAAACCTCCTGTTCATAATACTCTTTTCTGCTATTCCTTCTCCGCTCTCTTCTTTCCTTCGCAAGAACCTGATAAGCTTCATGAATCCGCTGGAATTCTTCCGGATTTTCTTCAGGGTGATATTGTTTGGAAAGAGCTGCATACGCTTCTTTTATCTCTTCAAAAGAGCTCCCTGGTTCCAGACCCAAGATTCTGTATGCCGTTATCTGTTCCATATATCATCTCCTCCATTTACTTCCCCATTCTCTTCTCCTGTTTCTTCCTCATCCTCAAACTCTGCAAAACAGATTTCTCTTGCAAATGGATCATAATTTCCCAGCTGCATAATAACTACCTCTAAAAATCTACGGTATTTTGCAATTTTACGCGGGTCCTGTCCGGCAAGAACCATTTCGAAGTCTGCAATAAGCTTTCTCACCTGTATTCTCTGATTCATGGAAACTTCTTCATATAACGCCTTTAATTTTTCCATAATTAACGCATTTTCAGAAGTATCCTTTGGATGTATTCTTAACTTCTGTAATTCTGATATCTTACTTTCCAGCTCTTTCTCATCCATGTTTTGTGATATTACTTTAGAGACTGTCTGTCCTGTAGAAACTACCGTTACGTCTGCAATCAAAATACCATTAATGTCATATGTAAAACGTACATCTATTTTTTCCTGTCCCGCCTTCCCTTCTGGAACGGCTACTTCGATTTTACCAAGCTTAAGGTTATCCTTTGCATATACATGCTCTCCTTGATAAATACCTAATCCAACCTTCTTTTGATTATCATAGGCTGTGCAAAAACGCTTTACTCTGGAGCAAGGTAATACTGTATTTCTTTCTATAATTGGTTCCATATAAGAATTCTCTGGATCTGCATCATTACGCACATCAGTCCCTAATGTAAATGGACAGATGTCTGTCATTACATAATCCTTTATATCTTCCTTTCTTTCTTTTACGGCACAGACTAAGCCAAGACCTCTGGCTATCATTTCATCACAGTTTCCTACCACAAGTGGCGTATCACGGAAAATATGCTTCAAATAAGACTGCACCAATGGCATTTTACTGGAACCACCCACCATTATAACTGCATCTATGTCATCTACCCGTAAATCACCATCCCGCAAGGCATGGACTATTACTTCCTTTATTCTTCCAAACAGACTTCCGCTTTCTTCTAAAATTCTCTCATTATTATATACACTTTGATAGACTGCATCCTCTTTAATCAAATTCATGGTTGCATCAGCTTCTTCTGTGAGCTTACATTTACACTTCTCTGCCTGTTTCAAAAGAATAGCATATTCTTTTGATGTTAAATCTTTTCTTTCTAATTTATTTTCTCTCAAAAAGCCTTTTATCATAATTTCATGGAAATCATCGCCTCCAAGACGATTATCACCTGCCACTGAAACAATTTCTATCATGGTGTCAAAACATTCCACAACAGACACATCCAGCGTACCGCCACCAAAGTCAAAAACTAAAAATAACTGTTCTTTATTGGTATCCAGATAGGAAGCCATTGCCGCTGCACTTGGTTCATTAATAATGCGGTTTACCATAACACCTGCCAGTGCTCCTGCTCTTTTTGTTGCTACACGCTGCTTATCATGGAAATAAGCTGGAACAGATATCACTACTTCTTCAATTTCCTCTCCAAGATACTCTTTTGCATCCTCTACAATAGACCTTATTATAAAGCTGCTTAATTCCTCAGGAGTAAAGGCTTTTCCTTTCAAAACGATCTTTCGTTCCGTTCCCATATCTTTTTTAAAAGATGCTGCCGTACATGCCGCATGTGTAACCAGACGTTCTTTTGCTATCTCTCCTACCTGCACAGTTCCGTCTTCTGTAATACTGACAACACTCGGAGTCAAAAATGAGCCAAATCGGTTCGGTATCAGCTCCACATGGTTATTTTTGTACACTGCTCCCAATGAATTAGTTGTTCCAAGATCTATTCCAATAATTGCCATAATTTCACTTTCTCCTTGTATACGCTTTTATCTATTCTTCTGCATTTTAGCCTTCCAGACTTGTGCCTTTTTCCTTCAGCCATTTTCTTCGCTCTTTATAGTCAGGCAGAATTCGCTCTACTTCACACCAGAACTCTTTGCTATGATTCATATATTTTAAATGGCACATTTCATGCACTACCACATAATCCAGAACTTCCGGCGGTGTCAGTATGAGCCGCCAGTTAAAATTAAGATTTCCCTTACTACTGCAGCTTCCCCACCGCTTTTTCTGCTCTTTTACCATAATCCGGTTGATTTTTGTTGATTCAGGAATAAACGCAGAATAATATTCTACCCTTTTCTGAATCTGCTCCTTTGCTTTCTTTTTATATATTTTAATTTCCTCGTCTGTAAAGACTCTCTCTGATTTTTGCTCTGCTTTTTTCAAAGCCTCCTGCTGTTTCTCATACATCCATTTTGCTTTTTGAGATAACAGCCTTTGTAACTCCTTATCAGACACACGTAATGGCGCTTTTACTACAATCTTTCCATCTGGATGCACATAAATGGAAATCGTTTTTCTCCTGCTTCTTGCAACTGCAAATTCGATTGGCTGTGAATTATATTGCAATTCCATTTCTATCCTCCAAACCAATAACTAATCATAAAATTTATCTTATATTCCAAATTCTATCTGCAAGATTTTATTATCTCCTTATTACCAAATCTGAAATACCGCCAAAATAACTGCTGCCACAATCGGCACTGTTACTGTATCCAGTCCTTTTTTTGTATACAACTCAACAAAAGCAGAAATTGGTGCAATAATAAGACTAACTATTACCATCATTGGCAATGACATTGTTGTCATACATACAAGAGTTGTAAATGTGAAAACAAATGAGGTGAAGCCCATGGCAAAGGTTCCCTCAATAGATTTCGTTCCCTCGATAAACTTTCCAGTTAATTTGTGTTTTCCACAATTTTTACCTACAATAGCTGCTGCCGCATCACCTGGTCCCCATGCCATAATCGCGGCAACTATAATATATTTGTATTCTTCGCCAAAATAGCCCCAGAAAACTGCCATAAGTATTGTCATAAGACCAAACAGCATAATAAAGCTGGTCACTACCTCATGCTTTCCTTTCTCTACCAAAAGCCATTTATAAAATGAAAGCCGTTCAGCCAATAATAATGCAATAATAATTACAATCAAAAATACAATCTCTACCGCTACTGCAACCCACCATTTTTCTTCCAATAAAACCAATGGAAGTATGGAAGTAAATGCTACAACATGAAGCATTTTTCTAAAGATATAATCCGGAATTTTTATTGTAAAACGCAAAACAATCAACACTATTGCCAAAACTATAATATATCCCAGATAAATTCCTAAAAGTCTTAAAACAGGCATCACATATTTCCATGGAATCCTGTCTGCATAATTCAGAACATTTAATATAATTCCAAGTACAAGCAGAATCGTACCTGTCACATATCCCACAACCTTTGCATTAACCTTATTGGCAAATTTCGCACTAACCATGGAGCAGAAGGTCGCAACAACAATTGATATTAACAAATAATCCCAAGACTCCAAAACAATGCTTGGCTCTATTAACATATGGCTGACCGATGCAATTAAAGCCGTAAACGTCATAATAAAGGTTGATGTTCCAACTGCTGTTTTTCTGTCATAGCCAAGCATAGCTGTAAATACAATCAGCATCATCATACCGCCACCAGAACCGAAAAAGCCTGTACCAAAGCCAATGGTAATTCCAAAGAACAGAGAAACAGCAATTTCCTTTGCTGACAGTTTTACCTCTCCACCTTTTACTGGTTTATCCTCAGCACTTGGCTTTACAAGAAAACGGATACCGATTGCCACACATAAAAACAGCGAAAAGCCACCCAGTACCTGCTGATGAGTAAAATATGCCGCAACCGAACCCACGGTACACATGGATATAATACACACAAGCAGAAGCCAGCCATGTTTCAAATCGATTTTTTTGTTTTTAGCATAAACCCATGCCGTTACTGCTGAACCAAGAATATCACTGGCAAGGGCTATAGCTGTGGCTGCATAAGCACCATGCTCTCCCTGAAATGCAGGACACAATACAATAAGCAATGGCACCATAACCGTTGCTGCACTTAATCCTACTAATCCGGTTCCCACACCCGCCAAGACAGCTGCTATTATTACAACGATATAATCCATATCTCCGCCTCCATAAATTCACTTAAAATAACTATATAGCAAATTTATGTAAAAAGCAAATTGTAGGTTTGTTGAACTGGTTAAGGTATTGGGAATTTCATAATATTTAGGTTAGGAAGGAATTTTGATTTTTAAGAACGTTTTCAAAAAAAGAATAGTGATAGTAATATTTAATGAGAGCCACGAAATGAAATCATTTCGTGGCTCTCATTACTATCCATAATAACTACAGAATTGATGTAAATCTTCTAAATGCCTGCTGCCCTTCCTCCGTACGCTTATATACACCGGCACATTCAAGAACCTTAACAAACACCTTTGCAATCTCATCTTTCAGAATCTGATTTATATTCTCAGGTGTAATATTATAATGATAGCTCCATTCATCTACCCAGTCAGCATGCTTTTCGATTTCTTCTATGGCTCTTATATCTTTACCAGTGATTATGGCCTCTCCTAATATCTCCATCTCTTTTTTTAGTCTTGCAGGAAGCACTGCTAATCCCATAACCTCAATCAAGCCTATATTTTCCTTCTTAATATGATGAAGCTTTTCCTCTGGATGATATACACCCCAAGGACTTTTCTCTGTTGTGATGTTATTACGAAGAACCAAATCCATCTCATACAAATCACCATTCATTCTGGCAATCGGTGTAATGGTATTGTGAGGTTCTCCGTTGGTTTCACTGAAAATAAAAGCAGCTTCATCTGTATATCCACGCCATGTCTTTAATATGTAATCTGACAATTCTACGATTCGCTCAGCATTTGAGCTCTGCAACCTGATGACTGACATAGGCCATTTTACAATGCCAGATGTCACATCCTCATATCCAGCTACCTCAAACTTATACTCATATGGTGCGTTTGCCATAGCAAAGTTATAGGAACCACCTTGAAAATGATCGTGACTTAAGATGGAACCGCCAACAATTGGAAGGTCTGCATTTGACCCAACTGTGTAATGTGGAAACTGTCTTACAAAATCAATCAGCTTTACAAATACATCCCTGTCAATCTTCATAGGTGTATGTTCTTTATTAAACACAATACAGTGTTCGTTATAATACACATACGGAGAATACTGAAAATAGTAATCACAGCCGGCAAGTTTTACCGGAATAATTCTGTGGTTCTGTCTTGCAGGATGGGAAATATGCCCTGCATATCCTTCATTTTCCCCGCAAAGCAGACACTTTGGATAATCATTTTTCTTCTGTGTCGCTGCTTTCGCAATATCTCTAGGATCTTTTTCCGGTTTTGACAGGTTGATAGTAATATCTATCTGACCGTATTCTGTATCAGTTGTCCACTTCTCATCCTTTTTGATTCGATCACGCCTGATGTAATTTGTATCCTGACTGAATTTGTAATAATAATCTGTGGCAACCTTCGGATTATTTGCATATAGTTTCTTAAATTGTGCTCTCACCTGTGATGGCATTGGAGTAATCAGTCCCATAATCTTTGTATCAAACAAATCTCTGGTTGTTATGGTATCATCCTCCATAATTCCCTGCTCTAAAGCATAGTCCATCATATCTGAAAGAATCAGATGAATCGGTCTTACTGTTTCATCGCTCCATGTAAAATCCTTCTTAGCAAACAACTCTAAAAGTCTGTTTACCACATATACCTTGTCTTCAATGTTTATCAATCCGTTTTCAATTCCATAGCTCACTAATTCTGAAATTAACTTATCCATATCAAACCCCTGCCCCTATATCTTAATAACCATCTGGGTGATTTACATGCCATTCCCAGGCAGTCTTAATAATTGTATGTAAATCTGCGTATTTTGGTTGCCATCCAAGAATCTCTTTTGCCTTTACACTGGAGGCAATCAGTACTGACGGATCTCCAGCTCTTCTAGGTTCTTCCTTTGCCGGAATCGGATGGCTGGTTACCTCTCTTGCAACATCAATAACCTCTTTCACAGTAAATCCTACTCCATTCCCAAGATTAAAGATGTCACTCTCACCGCCATTTGCCAGATATTCCATGGCAAGAATATGTGCCTGTGCCAAATCATTTACATGGATGTAATCCCTGATACATGTACCATCCTTTGTATCATAATCATTTCCATATACAGAAATATATTCACGCTTTCCATTTGGAACCTGCAAAATAAGCGGAATCAAGTGAGTCTCCGGATTATGAGCCTCTCCAATTTTTCCATTTGGATGAGCACCACAGGCATTGAAATATCTAAGGGATACATATCTTAAATTGTGCGCCTTTGATGTCCACTTGAACATTTTCTCCATGGAAAGCTTTGTCTCACCATAGCAATTAGTTGGAATCGTTCTGTCTGTCTCCAGAATTGGACTACTCTCCGGCTCTCCATAGGTAGCCGCAGTTGAAGAAAATACTATCTTATCAATGCCATGTTCTACCATACTCTCCAACAAAACCTCCGTTCCACAAAGATTATTGTTGTAATATTTAAGCGGATTGGTCATGCTCTCACCCACCTGGGAGCTTGCTGCAAAATGAATAACTCCATCAATTTTTTCCTCGGTAAATACCTCGTCTAAGAATTTCTTATCACGGATATCACCTTCATAGAACTTTGCATTTGGATGAACCGCTTCCACAAATCCAGTCAAAAGATTGTCTATTACAATTACCTCATGTCCTGCGTCAATTAACTCATAAACTGTATGAGAACCGATGTAACCTGCTCCGCCTAATACCAAAATTTTCATTACCAAACCCTCCTTCTAGATTACCTTTATTCCTCCATATTTTCTGATTCTCAAATCATTGCAGGCACTTTCACCAAAAATATAATTCATTTTCTCTTTGTATGCTGCCACATGTTCATTTTTCACAAATGCCTGAATGGTTCCTGCAAATCCGCCACCATGTACCCGGCTTACACCCTCTGTGTTAAGTATTATATCGCTCATCATAAGGGCTATGGATATATTTTGATTTGCCACATCACTGCTTGAATATACATTCTGCAGATATTTGAAGGAAGAATCTCCTGATGCCTTTACATTCTGTAAAAATTCATTGATATCTCCCTGCTTTAAAGCATCCACTTCTTTTTGTACCCTCTCATTATCGCTAAAGAAGTGCATTGCTCTAAGCACACTTCTATCTCCAAGCTTTGCCCTAAGCTCTGGTATCGCTTTTATAACTTCCAAAGGCTCTACCTCACTAAGAACCTCCTTGCCAAAATATCCGGCTACTGCTTTCATCTCATTTGGAACCGCTGCATATTCGTCTGTCAAATCTGCATGAGAACCCTTTGTATCTGTAATACATAAGCTGTATCCATAGTCACTCATATCAAAACCAAGTTTTTCAACAACCGGTTCCTTTGGATTCTTAAAATCAATATGAACTAAATTTCCCACAGAACATGCCATCTGATCCATAAGTCCACATGGCTTTCCAAAATACACATTCTCTGCATACTGCCCAATCATGGCAATTTCCACAGCTGAAATGCTCATATTATTGTAAAGTCCTGATAATATGGTCCCAATCAGGGTCTCAAAGGCCGCAGATGAAGAAAGACCAGCTCCAATTAGTACATCACTGGTTGCGTATGCACAAAAACCACCAATCCTGTATCCTCTGTCCTTAAATCCTGCAACTACTCCCTTGATAAGTGCAGTTGTAGTTTCCTTTTCCTCTTCCTTTAAAACGACATCATCAAGAGAAATGACTACTTCACTGTAATTATCTGATATTAATCTGATAAGATTATCTTCAGTCACCTTTACAACTCCAATAATGTCAAGGTTTACTGATGCAGCTAGGACCTCTCCGTGCTGGTGGTCTGTATGATTTCCACCAACCTCGCTTCTTCCCGGTGCACTAAACACTTCTACCTCTCCTGCTCCATAACACTCTTCAAATTTTTGAATAGCTTTTATATAACGTTCCTTCTGATAGGCAAGCTTACCAAAATCTACATAGATATCCTTTAATCTCTCATCAAGCTCACCATTTTCAATTTTCTTAATCATAAGTTCTGTCTGCATAATCGCATCTCTTTTCTTTCAAACTATTTATTTTCACAAACACCATCTAACTCTCTGCAACCGGAATCAGTATCTGTAACATAAAAATATGATCTTTTGCCTGTACCGTCACGATTCCATTATACTTTTCAGCCGTATGACGTATGCTCTTCATTCCAAATCCGTGCTCGTGCTTATTTTTCTTCGTAGTTTTCGGAAGTCCGTCCTCGAATTCCAGATTTTGGTTATAATAATTTTGAATCTGAATCATCAGCAGGCTGCTTTGCTCTAATATTTTTACACTGATTACCCGTTGTTCTGAATCATCCAGTGCCAGCACCGCTGCCACCGCATTGTCTAATGCATTACCAAAAATTGCATAGATATCTTCCAATTTCATAAAATCCAGCTTCGTTCCATCCACCATGCAGGTCCACTGGATATTATGATTTTTACAGAACAAACCCTTCTCCATCAATACAGTATCAAGGGCTTTGTTTCCAGTCATAAGTACCACATCGTAAATCATAATATCATTCTCAAGTCCATCCAGATAATCCTTTTTTTCCTGCTCATTTGTCGCCTCTCGCAATGCCCGAATCTGGTGTTTTAAATCGTGACACTTTCGATTAATACTATCAATTGTTTCACTGGTAATTGCGTACTGCTGGCTTTGCAACCTGGCTGCCGCATTAATTCCATCCAATTCTCTCTGAAGTGCCAGCTTTTCCCGCTGATTAATCTGCACCCAAAGTCCATAGAAACAACATAGTCCATCAATAATTCGATAGATAACATGATTGTAAATTCCCGCCTCAAATCCAGTCAATGATGATAATTCCAATATACTAATAACCCACACCAAAAGTATCATGGTTGCAATTGGAAATATTGCATCTCGTTTAATAATGACCTTATCATATTCAGCAAAACGCTTTGCCATAAACTGATAAAACAGCCAATACACTGATACATAAATTAAGGCACATGCCACACCTTCTTTCATATCTGGTATTGGATACTGACCACCGGACAGGAGCTGGTAAATCATATACACATCAAATGCAATATGCTGCATACCACAACTGCAAATCCCTAAATAAATTGCCTGCAAAAGTGAGTACTCCAATCCGTTCCATATAAAAACAACTGCTGCCAAAATATATACCGCCCAATAAAGCAACGATAACGCATTTATTTCACTGTATTGTATATATGACAGACTATATGCGCCAATAATCTGCAACAGTCCCATTATCACGCATCTTACTGCAAAGTGCTTCCGTTTTTTCCCCGCTGGAATCATGAATACCATACACGCTGCCAAAATCTGCACTATATAGGAAATTTTAGTCCAAACATCCCACATCATAACTTTATCCCTCCCATATAGTTTGCCAGTGCCTGTAAAAACTCCTTCTTTCGTGGACGGCTGATTTTCAACCATTCTCCATTAATACGCAAGTCATCTTTATTCACGCAATCCACATATTTCAGATTTACAAGATAACAGTTATTACAACGCCTAAAGGACAGCCCTTTCAGCCTGTCCTCTAATTCCTTCAATGATATCTTTTGCTTATGTACGCCATCCTTTGTATGATAATACAGGTAATGCCCGGCTACTTCTACATAATATAAATCATTTGTGGATATTTTCACAATGTTACCGGCAGTATTGATAATAATATTGCAATTTTTCCTACTGCTGATAATATCAAATGCATTTCGGACTTTCATTTCAAAAGAATAGTAATTCACGGGCTTTAAAATAAAGTCCAACGCCTGTACTTCATACCCCCGGATTGCCATCTGCGCCATGTTAGTGATAAACATAATGATGACTTCTGCATCCTTTTTACGAATTTCCTTCGCTATTTCAATTCCATCTCTGCCCTCCATTTCTATATCCAGGCAGATTAAATCAAAATTTTTATCATCCTCAAAAAGAAACTGCTCTCCTGATACAAACAGTTGAACCTCTATTTCTTCATTCACCTTTGTCCGCAGGTGCTCAAAAAAACGAAGTAGTTTATCTCGTTCCTGCTGTTCATCATCTACTATCGCAATTCTAATCATATGCTTTCTCCCAACATTTTCTATGAATAGTACTATTATAGCATATTATGCTTCCTTCTTTGTATTCTCTTCAGGGAAAATAATTTTAAATACAAAGAAATAAATTACCATAGATACTCCACCGGTAATAAACGTTACCAAAATATTATAAATTGCAGGTTCAAAATAATTTTGGGCAATCGGCATCCACAAACCATTCAATGCGTTACAAACAAGTGAAATTAGTACCCATGCAATAAAATACCACATAATCTGCCATGAAATTTTTCCCTTGCTCTTAAATGTAATATTTCTTTGCAATGGAAAATTAATACATTGGGCTAAAAAGGTACCAACTTCATAGCTAATGAAATAACCTAAGCCGCCGCCGATTACAACCTCGCCTGCCGCATCTCTCATTACTTCGTAACCGAGAATATTCCATTTGTATGAAATTCCCGCAATCGTAATTGGAATCTGAGGCCACATAAACTCCGTTCCCGCCAATTCAATTCCAAGCCACTGTGGCATAAATGTAAATATCAAATACTGGAATATTGTAACGCTCATACTAAATACCCAGAAATAGAATAATTGATAAAGCCATTTTGCCAGCTTTGGATGCTTTTGTTCAAAGCCCTTCCAACTGTCCTTTATCTTCCCTACGACACCAGTTTCTTTCTTTTCCATGACTCATTCCTCGTTAATCTCTTACTGTAATACTTGTCTTTGCACTTCCATATGGACTGTCTGCTTTTACAACAATTTCTTTGCCCTCTTCCGGCTTAATAATTGCAAGAGCCTCCCCATAGTATGTGTCTGCTACATCTGACAGATAACTTTTCTCATAGAACGGACAGGCACTTCCCAAACCTAAAAGAGTACCGCCTGTTACTTCTACCTTAATATCACCACGTACCAGAGGTTTTACTGTTCCTTCTTCGTCGGTATATTTTAAGCGGACATAACATAAATCCTGCTCTCTGTTTACACATGCAAGTTCCGGCTCTAAGGTCAATTTTGTCTCTGCCCCAGCTGTTTTTAAAACCTTCTCTGCAATCACCTTTTCATCCTTATCATAAGCCACTGCTTTAAGCTCACCATTCTGATAACTTGTATGGAACACCACTTTACAATCGCCCTTTGGACTCTTTGTTCCTACACGGGTTCCATTGACAAACAATGCCACTTTATCAGCCCTTGCGTAAACTTCTACAATGGCTTTCTGACCCTCACATCCGGACCATGACCAGCTTTCTATTGCATTACTCATTTTCCATGCTGATGGCGAATGTTTTTTGCCTGTACTGTTAACCGGAACTACACCCATACCTATTTTATCTAATTCAAAAGCAACTCTTGTATATTTCATCTCACAAAGCTGCTTTCCTGTAAGGTCAATACGGCCGGAACCGGCACTAACCCAGCCTTTTCCCTGGTCTCTGCGTGGTGCATAATCCTCATACTCCCATGCACCAATTCCTACTTCTCCCAGATAATCCATTCCTGCCCACACAAAATCACCAATCAATCGTGTGTTTTTCTTAGCTTCTTCCCAGAAACGGTAAGCATCTGAACAGAAAGTCTCACTGCCAAGAATAAGTCTCTTTGGATATTTCTTCAAATCATGCTGATATCTGAATATTCCATAGTTATATCCTGCAACATCCATATTAGCAAATGCATCCCTTGTTTTCACATCACATGGATACAAGGTAGCACCAAATTTCATGAAATCAGCACCCATAAATCCTGCCAGAACATTGAAAAACTCACTTCCCACAGCTTTTTTCTTTTTTGCATCCTCGGCTGCCTGCTCTGCTTTTTTATCACTATAGACACCAAATCCCATGGAACTTAGGAAATTGAAAAAGATATTAATTCCACAGGTTACCGGTCTGGTAGAATCCAGCTCATGTAAACGTTCTGTCAGCTTTCCACAAAGTGCAATTCCTTTTTTCTGTCCAGTTTCCGCCACCTCATTTCCCGTTGAATACATCACAACCGATGGGTGGTTATAGTCTTTATCTACAATTTTCTTTAAATCTTCCTTGTAATTTTCCTCAACTCGGTTTGCATAGTCATATTTTGTCTTATGGATATACCACACATCTACATATTCATCCATCATAAGCATGCCCAGCTCATCGCAGGCTGTAAGCATCGCCTTAGAACATGGATTATGGGCTGAACGTATAGCGTTGTATCCACCATCTTTTAAAATCTGCACCTTTCTTCTTTCTGCAAAATCGTATGCACAAGCCCCTAAAAGTCCATTATCATGATGAATACAAGCTCCTCGTAGAATAACTCTTTCTCCGTTTATGCAGAAACCACGCTGCTCATCACACTCTACCACACGGATTCCAAAGCGTTCCTCTCTCACATCTTCACCATAAGTAACGCGACAGGTATATAAATATGGCTGTTCCGTGCTCCACAATTTTGCATTTGGCAAATCAACCTCACAAATATATTCCATTTTTGCCATTTCCATTTGCTTTGCTGTCATGGACGCAATCACGTCTGTTCCATCTAAGATTTCAATACCAACCGTATCCATCTCCTTAGCAGAATTTGATTCCGCCGTCAACTGTGAATTCTCAACTTTAACCTCTATGGAAATACGTGGATTACGATAGTCTAATGTTGTAATTCGTACCCCTTCCATTGCAATATGCTGTTTTGGCAAAAGATACAGCCAAACCGGACGATAGATACCTGTTCCTGAATACCATCTGCTATTTGGCTGGTCACTATTCACAACTTCCACACGAATAGTATTGTCTTCTCCATATTTAATTACGGTCTCTAAGTCTATGAAAAGACCTAAGTATCCATACTCCTGATACCCAACTTTTACATCATTAATATATACACTGGCTTTGTGGTAAATACCCTCAAACTCCAAAATTGTTTTCTTATCGCTATATGATTCCGGTACAAAAAACACTTTTTCATAGGTGTAATCCTGCGCATCATACCACCCTGTGTTTACCCCTGCCGGACAATTTTCTTTTTTCTCATCTAATAACATTGCATCATGAGGAATTGTCACCGCAAATGCCTCATCTCTATTTCCTGTTCTATAACAAATCCAATCCTTCTGAAATGATTTTTTTTCCATATCTTTACTATCCTTTTATAACTGGAAATCCCTCGAGGTATACCTACCCCAAAGGATTTCCAATACTTTTATCCTTGTTCTACTTTGTTCTGTTTAAAAAACCTGCAATAATTGATAAAACTGCACTCACCAATATTACTGCTGCAATAGAACCAATTGTTCCAACCTGTGTTGCATCACCAAACATATTAATTCCCTGAAATGCATCTACAAAGGAACCTACTGAATTGGTCAGCACCTTTACACCGGCAAATGTATAACACACAGTTGTTAAAATAACCAAGTATGCATTATCTTTAAAAATAAGTACAACATCTAACACAATTCCTACCACTAAAGCAGCAACAATCATCACATCCATGCTGCTATGTGCAGGAGCCCATAACAAAAATCTCACACAGGAAACAATCGCTAATATTCCTGCAAGTACAACAAAATAGAATCCAACCGCTTTCTTCTCTTTCATTATTCCTTTACCTCCTCTACTGAGATTTTTGCTGCCTTTTCTTTTTTAACAAGAAATACAATACAAATTATATCAAGTACTGCAAATAAAGCAATCAGACAGTACATTAATGGCTGCCACCATGGAGTAACAGATACAATCTTGGAATCTGTGCTATATCCGTTCATCACTGCACTATTTGCAATAATATAGAGATAATCATGTGCTGATTCTCTAAGTTTTCCAAGCAAGTATCCATCATCTGTTTCTGTAATCTGACTTACTAATGTTCTGGAGCTGAGTCCTGAGAAATCAATACAGTAAGTATCTGTTCCTGCCACAATTGTAGATGCAAAATGTACTTTATATGGTTCGCCGGATGCTACTGCATCTGTTTCCTGTTGTCCTACAAAGCCCCATTCATTTTCTACGATCTGTGTACAAAGAGTTTCGCTTGCAGAACACCATACCATTCCAAGACGATTAAAGCCGTGCATAACTGCCTTACCTTCTGCAACTGCTAAAGCTCCCTCGAATCCTCGTAAAGCTCCTTCACGGAATGCCTGTTCATTAAAGAACACACTGATTCCCTGACGGTTATTTTCCTGGTCATTTCCTACTAAGTGCTTAATTCCGGCATGTACGCCCTTTGCTTCCATTGCTTCGATTTCAGGTATTTCGCAAAGGTATGTCATTACTGCATCTTCAGAATAATATTCAAAGTTTCTTCCTGCAAATGGAGTTCTGTGAATATTTCCTCCTGGCATCCAGACACTTGCTAATCCAAGGTAAAGGCTTTCTTCTGCCATAAGCTCACCACGGCGTTTCAAGAGATCTTTATTAAAGGTTGATGCTAAGATTAATTCACATGGGAAGCAGGTATCATCTCTTCCATCTCCATATACACTTGCATTGTATGTACCACCTACACCATCAGGACCATCTCCTACAACAACTGCAGGTTTTCCTACGCTGGTAATTTCTGCTGTTCCAAAGTTATCTGCAACTAAGGAAGCAAGCTCTTCTAATGTAAACTGGTTCAAATATGTTTCCCATAATTCATCATCGTATTCTGCACCAATTAATGCAGCCAATGGGATACCCTGATTATCACCTAATGTATAATCACTTACAGATAATGCATCCTCTGGTTTTACATAATACTCACCATTGAGTACTTCAACCATCTCAGCAGATGCTGCTACCTGTGTTGCACTTACAGGATATGTTGCTTTCCAGTCTTTTCTTGAAAGATAAGTAACTGCATTGTCAACCCAGTAGTTGATGTCGCAATCTTCAAACTGGTTTGTTACTTCTTCGCCTGTGTACTGTGAGTTCTTATAAGTATCTGCATCAAATGCTTCCTGCCATACATAGGTATTTGCAGCATTTCCTGCTGTCTGTGCTCCTGTTACATCTACCATACCTGTTGCACCCTTGGCTGCAAGCACATTATTTAATGCATCGTGAACATTGTCACCAACAGAAATGTAATAATCTCCTTCACTAAGGATATATCCTTTTGCATTTACATAATCATAGCTTGCAAGTAAATATTTATCGCAGGTAATTGTTAATGTCTGTGATTCACCTGGTGCAAGCATATCTGTTTTACCAAAATCTAATAACTGAATTGCTGATTTTTCTACAAGGTTTTTCTTTTCGTAATCACCATATGGTGTCTGTGCATAAATCTGAACTGATTTTTTACCTGGTACAGTTCCGGTGTTGGTTACTGTTACTGTTACATTGATATCTTCACCATTCACTGTTACGCTATCAAGTTTTTCTTCAAATGTAGTATAAGATAATCCATAACCAAATGGATATGTTACTTCAGTAGTGTAATTCCATGCTTTTCCGTCTGAAGAACCAACGGTTGAATCTGCATTTCCCTGTCCAAGAATGATATCCTCATATCTTGTTTCATAATATTTGTAACCTACATAAATACCTTCTGCCTGAACAGTATACCACGAAACATCACTTTCACCTTCTGTTGTAGTTGCAAGAACTTCATCTAAATTAGTCCAGTTCTGATTATTGTAGCTTCCATTCACTACTGCTGGAGAAGAAAGTGAATTAGCTGCATAAGTATCAGTAAGGCTACCGGATGGATTTGCAACACCAGTTAAAATATTTGCAACACCTTCAAATCCACGCTGTCCCGGACATCCAATCCAAAGACATGCATCAACATCATATTCATCTAACCAGCCAAGCTCCATTGCCCAGCCACTGTTGATTAACACAATTGTCTTTGAAAATTTTCCAGAATCTTTTATCATCTGTAACAAGTCTTTTTCATCCTGATGAAGAGCCAACTGACTAATTCCTTCAGAATCTTCTGTAAGAAGTTCTGTTCCTTCACCACCTTCTCGTGCAAACATAACAATTGCAACATCATTGTAATCGTTTTCCCATGAAGCACGGATTTCATCTGTATAGAAATCTATACTTTCCTCACCCATAGAAAACACACTTGTTGTTTGTGTGACAAAATCAAATGCTCCTGTTCCACGTAAAGTTTTACTATTTACATATGCATTAAAAAGTGTATCATTGATTGAAAATCCTGCATTCTGTAATGCAGTATAAAGACTGATACAATACTCCCCTTTGTATCCATTTGAGCCAGCAGAGGATGCCTTGTAAAGAGGCTGTGCAACTGCATGACCAAATAATGTTACACTTATTTCATCTGCCGCTAATGGTAACGCATTGTTATCATTTTTTAAGAGTACTGCTCCTTCCTCTTCTTCCAAAACACTCTCATCATAAGTATCTTGAATTAATTTTTGCAGATTTTCTGCATTTAATTCTCCATACTCACTTTCATAATAAATCGTATCACTTCCTGTTTCACCCTGATTTTCTACCTTACTGGTAACAATTCCGAGGGCTCCGTTGACTGTTCCCGCATAACTCATCATACAGTCCATTGCCAGAATCACTACCACTAAGAAAAATGAGCAAAGCGATGCTAAACCGGTCCATAATCTGGATTTTCTCATGAATCTTTCCTCCAATTAATCTTTTTTTGTTTTGCATATAAGTTTTATGTTTGTTCCGGAACCACATATTTTTGTGTATTGCACAAAACTCATATTAATATAATACATTTTTTGTGCACATTAACATCATTTTGTTCATAAACTGTCACTCCTCAGGTCATAATTTGCACAAAAAATATTTTCTGCCGCCCTTAGTTTCTATTCTATAGATTTTTCGAACACAATCCAACACAAAATTCATATCTGCCACCCTGATATCTAACCAGCTATGGGATAACTGAAGGACTTCCTCTTCAGAAACACCTTCTTCATTAATATGCATCACTTCCTGCAAGAACTCAGGGTTTACAGTAATGGTATTTCCTTCTGTATCTGTTGTAAAGAAAGAATGATATGGATGATCCAGGCTTGCAACCACATAACCATGACTGGCAAGCTCCATATAGGTAGAAGTGTTGCTTTCATAATAGCCAAAAGCTCCATGGGAGAAGATAATTAATGGAAATATATTCTCATTCATTTCTTTTGACATATCGACATCCGGGTAATAGAAATAAAGCGGTACTTCTCGATTGGAACCATCTGTCTCAAAGGTTTCCAATCTATTTGCATCTGCAAGAATTGCCGATACCTGTTTTACTCCGTAAGGCCCTGTAGTAGGCAGACCAGCATAATCTGTAAACAAGAGTTTTGGGATTGATGCAATGGCAAGTACAAGGAGTAAAATAATGCTGATAAGGATAATGCCTATTTTTCTTTTATTCGTCTTTGGGGATTTTTCATTTGATTTTGTCATTTTTAGCCTCCATGCTACGACTGTTTTTAGGAATAGCTAATGGTCCAAGTTTTTGCGTAGCACAAAACTTGCAGATCGAAAAATTATCATATAGGATTTTTCAATCTTGTCACCTTGCCTCTCTGTTAAAATGACTATAAATGAATCTGATTGAATTAACAATGGGGTTGGCGGTAAGATGCATTTTGGAGCGGTGAAATGCAAATATCACTTATTTTATTACTAAATTTCTTTTCCGGCTTGCAAGTATAAAAACCATACTGTAGCCCGCATAGTTACTTTTTGTTTTTCGTTAATTGACAGAGGTAATCCTCCTTTCATTAATTTAACTTTATGAGCCGAATGCTAACTCAAAAAATGCCCCACATTTTCCTCGTCCGCGGTTATTTCCCCTATAAAATTAAATAAAATAAAACCCGCTTGAGTCACAAGCACTCAGCAGGTTTATTTTACCTATTCGCATTATCATATCATTATAATCAACGATATAACTGCTTTTCTTATTTCAGCTGTCTCCATCAGATTGAAATCTATTGCACATGCTAGATTAAAAAATCATTGCTAACAGCAATACGAATACTGCAACAATTCCAACAAGAGACAAGCAGTATCCCAGACATCCTCCGCCATATCTTCCATAATGATGATGGTGGTGACGAGGTGGTGGCGGTGCATGGTGTCTTCCATGGTGATGTCCTCCATGATGATGTCCTCCGTGATGGTGACCTCCTGGTCCTCCATGATGGTGTCCTCCTGGTCCTGGTCCTCTCATATCTATCGCCCTCCTTATTAAATTAAATGTAGACTTATTACTTCTTGATGATAATATTATATCTGATTATATTGAATAAATAAACCCTTCAAAATAGTGAAATAGAGCTTTCTATTTCGCAAGTAATCTTATTTACTTATCTCTATACATATAAATTTTCTTTTGTTCATTCGAACCTAAAAACATCAAAACGAGAAGATTAGCGTCTTGCCGCTTCGTGCCAATCCGCACGCGGCAGTCGCCCAATAAATAGGTAAAACAAATTACGCGGACCTCGAGAAGGCTTTGCCTTCCCTCGGGCGCGTTGCGCCCTCAAAAACGCATTTTAATGAGCCATGCAAACTCGAAAAATGCTCCGCATTTTCCTCGTGCACGGGCATTCGCCCTATAAAATTAGGCAAAACAAAACCCGCTTGAGTGCAAGCACTCAGCGGGTTTATTTTACCTAATTTTGCATGGCTCATTGCCAACTTGACTATTCGATGATAGAAGCAACACGGCCTGAACCTACTGTACGTCCACCTTCACGGTCTGATTTTGCCTATTTTAGAAACTTAATTGTTACGGTTTTTGCCGTTTTTTGACTCATATTATGGGTATTTTACCTATTATTTAGCCTTTTTCCGGGGGAAAGTATCAAAAACGTATCACATTTGTGATACACATCCGTGATACATTTCATAAAAAATCCGAACAGCATTTTTCCAGATATTTCATTTATTGTCCACCTTGGCATTACTATAGCACGCAGGATGGAAAATGTAAATCTCTTCATTTTATATAATTATATGAACCACTCTCTCATCGCATGATAATTATATTCAGTTATTAACTCCTCCATCCCCTCCCAAAAAGCAATATAATCTTCTTGTGATAAATTCGCCATTCCCTTTTCAACACATTCAATAAAACACCTCAAAAGTAGTTCTATCTGAGAATAAGATAACTTTCCTAGATTTTCCGCTTTCTTTCTATAAATAAAACCATATAACGAATCTAATGTACTTTCTGTAATCCCCAAATTTCCCATTATATACGGTAAATATACTTTCTCCGTACATCCTTTCAATAATATTAAAAACGAATTATATAATCCTTTACTTCCTTTTAAAAATTTAAGTCTCCGATGTGTTTGTATTGAATAAAAGCATTGTAATAATCGAATATATGTATTCAATTCTGTCATGTCATTTCGATTAGTAATTCTAATTTTTTTGCATTGTTGTGGTGTACAATATCTTTTACACTCATCCACAAAATCAAACTGTTTAGATACTTTTTGCTTCATATTTTTATAATATTCTTCTAGGCACGCAGGAAACAATTCATTAAAAAGCCACTGCCTTACGTAAGTCGGCGTCCACCAATCTTTGGGCGAAAGTTTGCATCGTGGTTCATCGTAATATGTTTTCAAATATAACCCAACATCCCTGTCCGAATACCAAAAAAGGCTCTCTTCTTCCTCTCTCACATGAATAATTGCATGATAACCTTCATTATATTCCATATTATCCTTATCTGTATATACTTTTATCATTGCTCTGTTAGGTTCAAAGATATTCCATTTGTCATTACGCTTTTTGTTATTAATAAAATCAAATACTATTTTGCAAAAATCCTTTTTCAATACACATATTTTAATTTCAGCAAACCTATTTATTTTCATGCCGTCTAAAGAATATTTCTCATCTAATTCTTTTAACTTTTGAAAATACAATTCATTATACCTATCCACTATTTCACACAATTCTTTCGTTTCGGATTCACTTAAATAAAAAGAGCACCCTCCCAAATATATAACATAGCTACCATCATCCATTTTACATCCAACAAAAGGCCTTTCTGATAAATCCTCGTACTCTCCGTTAGCAATAAACAATTTAGAAAATATTTCATCATGATTTACTGTTACAGTACATTCCCTAAGTTTCAGCGGCCGGAACATAAATGCACAACTTGGCGTATTATCTTTCAAAGTCGGAAAAAATGCATGAATTCTTACTCTCCTAATGCTTTTTGTGAATTGACATCCTATTAATGACTCTTCATCTTCAAATTCTTCTTCCTCATCAAATATAATATCTGCTGCATCTTGCTTTTTTTCTTCGCTATCAGCCAACAAAGCAACTTTCGTTGTCACATTAATAAAATCACATTCTTCATTATATTCCATAATTAACTGTTCAACTTTAGACTTCATCCTTTGGGCTTTATTTAAAGTATTTTTAATTAATATAAGATCAACAGAATCTCCTTTTGAAGAATTTGGTCCTCTACGCGTAGGCACATAATTTTCTAAAGAATCTTTTTCAAAATCACTATCTAACCCCAATAACTTTAATACTTCTAACTTTCGCTCTTCATTCTTGAAAATCTCTTGCGGAACAATATGATCAACTTCCATTTCCCTATATCTCAGTAAATCTCCTGAATAAACATCCTTTTTATCATATGCTAACCACAATGCACTTCTAACATCCTTGTCGCTCTTTTTATACTTTCTTTTGTCCATCTGCAAAACCTCCAGTGCGTTTATGATTTCATCTTAGATTTCGTATAATCATCCCTTTCGCACTTCCTACACTCGGTATATAAATTCCAAATCCTTCTTCAGCACCTCGTCCACTGATAAATCAAGCCAATTCTTCTTGGAGCGCTCCACCTGCTTTTTGTATGTACTGTTGGCAAAAATTCTTTCTGCTCTTCTTCGAATTTCATCCGCATCATTTACATCAATTGTGGTGTCAGCATATATGTACTTCTGTATACAGAATCGAAGCTTCTCCATATCTGCCAAATCAGACAAATAGCAGATATCGAATACATCTTTATATCTGGTAGACCGGGTTCCAAAACGCATCAGAGATTTCAATTTTTCAGTAATCATCTGCTCGCATGAATTGATTAACACACTAGCAGAATCCTCTTGAAAACACACATCAAAACAATACTCTTCCTGTTCAATATCCAAGTC
>CAYTGQ010000004.1:0-34972 GCA_964437345.1 uncultured Lachnoclostridium sp.
GTATCGAGTTTCGACAGTAAAAACAAAATATGCGAAAGATAATGTCATAAGTTATATTTTTTTGGTGAAATATTTTGAAAATCAAAATATTTTAAAGTGAAAAGGTTTTAAGGTGAAAACTTTTCTAAGAAGAAATGGAAAATGGTTGAACTGATACTTTGGAAAAGAGGGTAATTATGTTTGGAAGAATCTGTGGAACTGGTTCTTGTGCACCGATAACGGTAAGGACAAACGATGATTTGGCTAAGCTGGTAGATACAAGTGATGAATGGATTCGGGAAAGAACAGGAATTAGAAGTCGTCACATCGTAAAGGAGGAAACGACAGTTTCCATGGCTGCAGAAGCGGCTAAGAAGGCAATGGAAAATGGAAATGTCTTACCAGAGGAAATTGATATGATTCTGGTAGCAACCTTTTCTTCAAATACATTGCTTCCAAGTACAGCTTGTGAGGTACAGAAAGAAATCGGAGCATCGAATGCAGTTTGTTTTGATTTAAATGCAGCCTGTACGGGATTCTTATTTGCCTATAATACAGCACAAACTTATATTGCAACGGGACTCTGTAAGACAGTTCTTGTAATTGGAGCGGAAAGCTTATCCAATGTGGTCGACTGGACGGACAGAGGAACCTGTATCCTGTTTGGTGATGGAGCCGGAGCAGCAGTGCTTAGAGCAGAAGAGGGAGAATTACTTCCGATGAAAGCTTATTCCAATGGTGCAGGCGGTGATGTGCTGACTTGTGAAGGGATTGGTTCGGCAAAAAAAGATTATGTTCATATGGATGGCCGTAAGGTGTTTGAATTTGCAGTAAGAAAAGTGCCAGAAGTGATTAAAGAACTATTGGAAGATGCAGGAGTTGCAAAAGAAGATATCAGTCTTTTCGTTCTTCATCAGGCCAATGAAAGAATTGTTGAAGCGGTTGCAAAACGTCTGGGAGAAAATATTGAGAAATTCCCAATGAACATTGCAGAGTATGGAAATACATCTGCAGCAAGTATTCCACTTTTATTAGATGAGTTAAATCGGAGTGGAAAAATTAAAAAAGGTGATTATCTTGTTCTGGCAGGCTTTGGAGCAGGATTATCATGGGGTGCAACATTAGTAAAATGGTAGTGTATAGAGCATTTTAAACCTGCAATAGACAAACTGGTAATTCCCAGAATTATGTTTTATTAAGATTCTGGATTACATAAATGAAAATAAAAAACAAAAATAGTTCAGAGCCAAGCTAAAAATAGAAAAGGCTTTGAAAATCAAAGAGTAGAAAAAGGAGATTAAAAAATGTTAGAAAGAGTTAAAAAAATTGTAGCAGATTCATTAGGATGTGAAGAAGGAAAGTTAACAGAGGAAACTTCTTTTAAAGAAGATTTAGCAGCAGATTCTTTAGATTTATTTGAAATGGCTATGACCTTTGAAGAAGAATTTGGAAAAGAAATTCCATCTGAAGATTTAGAAAAAATGGTTACTATCGGTGACGTTGTAAAGTATTTAGAACAGAACTAAGAAAAAGTAGGATTTATGCCTCAAATGAACAAGCAGGCTTATTCGCTTGAGGCATTAGGAGGCATATATTATGAGAACAGAAATTTGTGATTTATTAGGAATCGAATATCCAATTATTCAGGGTGGTATGGCATGGGTTGCAGAAAGCAACCTTGCAGCAGCCGTATCTGAAGCAGGCGGACTGGGACTCATTGGAGCAGCCAGTGCACCTGCAGAATGGGTAAGAGAACAGATTCAGGAAGTTAAGAAGAGAACAGACAAGCCATTTGGTGTAAATATCATGCTTATGAGTCCATATGCAGATGAAGTTGCAAAGGTGGTTGCGGAAGAAGGTGTTAAGGTAGTAACTACCGGAGCCGGCAACCCTGAAAAATACATGAAGATGTGGAAAGAAGCCGGAGTAAAGGTTATTCCTGTTGTGGCTTCTGTGGCACTTGCAAAACGTATGGAACGCTGTGGGGCAGATGCTTTAGTAGCAGAAGGTTGTGAAGCCGGTGGACATATTGGTGAAAACACAACTATGGTATTAATTCCTCAGATTGTGGATGCAGTTGACATCCCGGTTATTGCGGCCGGAGGTATTGCAGATGGAAGAGGAATTGCAGCAGCCTTTATGTTAGGAGCAAAAGGTATTCAGATGGGAACTCATTTTGTTGTAACCAAGGAATGTGTCGTACATCAGAATTACAAGGATTTCATAATAAAGGCAAAAGACATTGATTCCCGTGTAACAGGAAGAACCACAGGACATCCGGTTCGTGTTCTCCGTAATCAGATGGCAAAAACCTATCTGGAAATGGAAAAGAATGGAGCTTCCTTTGAAGAATTGGAAAAGATGACTCTGGGAGCGCTTCGTAAAGCTGTTGTTGATGGCGATGTGGTAAATGGAAGTGTCATGGCAGGCCAGTGTGCCGCAATGGTAAAAGAAGAAATGACTTGTAAAGAACTGATTGAAAAACTCATGAGAGAAACAAAAGAAGTTCTTTCTGTGAAATGCAACTTTTAGTCAGCAGGCAGGTGCTTTAAGAGAAAAGTATTAATAAAGGGTGACCTGAGGAAAGGAGTAATATGAGCAAAACAGCATTTATTTTTCCGGGCCAGGGAGTACAGAAGGCCGGCATGGGAAAAGATTTTTATGAAAATAGTCAGGCGGCAAGAAAAGTTTTCGAAATGGCAGACAAAGTGCTTAAGAAAGATAAAACCATGCCAATGGATATCGAGACTCTTTGCTTTGAGAAAAATGATGAATTAGACAAAACAGAATACACACAGGCAGCACTGGTAACTACCTGCCTTGCTATTCTGGCAGCGGTAGAGGAAGAAACCGACTTGAAGGCAGATGTAACAGCCGGATTAAGCCTTGGTGAATATTGTGCGGTTGTATCTGCTGGTGGCATGAGCATAGAAGATGCTATTTATGCCGTAAGAAAAAGAGGAATTTTCATGGAAGCGGCTGTGCCGGAAGGTGAAGGTGCCATGGCAGCGATTCTTGGAATGAATGGAGAAGAAGTGGAAATGGGCATCAATGGTATTGCAGATGTTTCAGTTGCTAATTATAACTGTCCTGGTCAGATTGTAATTACAGGGAAGACAGAAGCAGTACAGAAGGCAAAAGAACAATTGGCTGAATTAGGTGCAAGAAGAATGGTGGATTTAAATGTAAGCGGCCCGTTCCATTCTCCATTTTTACAGGAAGCAGGAGAAAAGTTAGGAGAAGTGCTTTCTGGTATGGAATTAAAAGAGCTTAAGGTTCCTTATGTTACTAACGTAACAGCAGAATATGTAAAGGATATTAATGAAACAAAAGAGCTTTTAACAAAGCAGGTGGCTTCTGGTGTACGCTGGCAGCAGAGTATGGAAGCAATGATTGAAGACGGTGTTGATACCTTTGTGGAGATTGGTCCGGGGCAGACACTGAAAGGATTTTTAAAGAAGATAAATAAAGATGTAAAAGTTATCAATATTGGCACATGGGAGGAGCTTTTAAATGTTAAAGGATAAGGTAGCAGTTGTAACGGGTGCATCCAGGGGAATAGGAAGAGCAATTGCACTGGAGTTTGCCAAAGAAGGTGCAACTGTAGTTATTAATTACAATGGCTCTGAAGCAGGAGCCAGAGAGGTATTAGAAGAAATTGAAAAGAATGGTGGAAAGGCAGCTATTATGCAGTGCAATGTGGCTGACTTTGACCAGTGTGAAGCATTTATTAAGAAAATAACCGAAGATTACGGCAGGATAGATATATTAGTAAATAATGCAGGCATTACAAAGGACGGTCTTTTAATGCGAATGAGTGAAGAAGATTTTGAATCAGTATTAGATGTGAACTTAAAGGGAGCGTTTCACTGCATGCGATTTGTATCACGACAGATGATGAAGCAGAGAAGTGGACGTATTATTAACATGGCATCAGTTGTAGGTGTTGCGGGTAATGCGGGACAGGCAAATTATGCGGCCTCCAAAGCAGGAATTATTGGTATGACAAAGAGTGTGGCAAAGGAGCTGGCAAGCCGAAATATTACAGTTAATGCCATTGCACCGGGCTTTATTGAAACAGAAATGACAGATGTACTTTCTGATGAGGTAAAGAAAGCAGCCGCAGCCCAGATACCATTAGGTACATTCGGAAAGGCAGAAGATGTGGCTAAGGCAGCAAGCTTTTTGGCATCTGATAATGCAAAATATATTACAGGACAGGTACTCCACGTAGATGGCGGAATGGTCATGTAGAGCAACAGTTCAGCCTTTGCGAATAGCGTTTTTGAACGGTTACAATGCAATATGAAAGGAAAATATCATGAAAAGACGAGTAGTAGTAACAGGTCTTGGAGCAGTGACTCCAATCGGTAATAATGTAGAAGATTTTTGGGAAGGAATCCGTGCAGGTAAAGTTGGTATCGGAGAAATTACCCGTTTTGATACAACAGATTATAAAGTAAAGATTGCTGCAGAAGTGAAGGGTTTCTCTACAGAGGGAGTTCTGGACTTTAAGACAGCAAAGCGAATGGAACGTTTTTCACAGTTTGGTGTAGTGGCAGCAAAAGAAGCCTTTGATGATGCAGGGCTTTCCATGGAACAGGAAGATCCTTACCGCGTTGGCGTAATTGTAGGTTCCGGTATTGGCAGCTTGGAAACAGTGGAAAAGGAATATAAGAAAATTTTGGATAAAGGACCATCTAAGGTAAATCCATTAATGGTGCCTTTGATGATTTCTAATATGGCAGCAGGTAATATTTCTATTAATCTCGGATTAAAAGGGAAATGTACCAACGTAGTAACTGCCTGTGCAACAGGAACCAACTCCATTGGAGATGCTTTTCGTGCAATTCAGTACGGTGATGCAGATGTTATGCTGGCAGGTGGCTGTGAAAGCTGTGTATGCCCAACTGGAATTGCAGGCTTTACAGCATTAACAGCACTGACGACATCTACGGACCCACTTCGTGCCTCTATTCCATTTGATAAGGACAGAAGCGGATTTGTCCTTGGTGAAGGTGCAGGTGTTGTAGTTTTAGAAGAATTAGAGCATGCGAAACGTCGTGGGGCAAAGATATATGCAGAGGTAGCAGGTTATGGTGCAACAGGAGATGCATATCATATTACCTCTCCGGCAGAAGATGGAAGCAGCGCGGCAAAAGCAATGACACTGGCAATGGAAGAAGCCGGAGTTACAGCTGATGAAGTAGATTATATTAATGCTCATGGAACAAGTACACATCATAATGATTTATATGAAACAAGAGCAATAAAAACAGCACTTGGTGATGCAGCAAAGGATGTAGTGATTAATTCAACAAAATCTATGACAGGACATCTCTTAGGTGCGGCAGGAGCTGTTGAATTTATTGTAATGGTAAAATCTGTGGCAGAAAACTACATTCACCAGACAATGGGAACTTTAGAAGCAGATGAAGAATGTGATTTAAACTATGCAATTGGAGCACCAGTTGAAAAGGAAGTAAATTGTGCTATCAGCAATTCTCTTGGCTTTGGTGGACATAATGCATCAATTTTAATAAAAAAATGGACGGAGTAGCCGGCAGGGTTCAAAGAAACAGACTGGTAATTCATTGTAAATGAAGGGTGAATATAAATGGAAATAAATGAAATTTTGGAACTGATTCAGGCAGTATCTGATTCAGAACTGACTGGATTCCAGTACGAAGAAGATGGAGTAAAGCTTTCTTTTAAGAAGGAAAAGAAAATGATAATGCAGCCGGTAGTGGCAGCAGGCAATCAACTGTCAGCAATAGCGTCAGATTCTGTAGTTACCGGAAATAGTGGAGTATCTGTAGAAATAAAAGGAACAGAAAATACTTTAATGGAGACTTTTGTTAGTGACAAAAAGGAGAATAGTGCAGAAATTGGTAAGATTGTAACTTCTCCATTAGTTGGAACATTTTATGTGGCTCCGGCAGAGGATGAAAAAGCTTTTGTGAACGTAGGAGATACAGTAAAACAGGGACAGGTACTTGCTATTGTAGAAGCTATGAAGCTGATGAATGAGATTGAGTCAGAATTTGATGGAGTGGTTGCAGAAGTTCTTGTTGAGAATGGTCAAATGGTTGAGTATGGTCAGCCACTGTTCCGTATAGTGTAAAAGCATTTGCAGGTAAAATAACAGACCTATATAAACAGAGTGGAGTATTTTAGATAAATAGGAGACAGAGCATGAATTCATTAGGTGTAAAAGAAATAGAGGCAATTATTCCTCACAGACATCCATTTTTACTGGTGGATATGATTGAAGATTATGTACCGGGGGAATATGCCGTTGGATATAAATGCGTGACATTCAGGGAAGATTTCTTTAAAGGGCATTTTCCGCAGGAACCAGTTATGCCGGGAGTATTGATTATCGAGGCCTTGGCACAGACTGGTGCAGTGGCAATTTTAAGCCAGCCGGAAAATGAAGGAAAGATTGCGTATTTTGGTGGAATTAATAAATGCAAATTCCGTGGCAAGGTGGTACCAGGGGATAAATTACGTCTGGAAACAAGAATTATCAAGAAAAAGGGACCTGTAGGAGTTGGTGAAGCTATTGCATCTGTAGATGGAAAGACAGTAGCCAGTGCAGAACTGACATTTATGATTGGATAGGTTATCGGAAGGTGAGTAGTATGATTAAAAAGGTATTGATTGCGAACAGAGGAGAGATTGCAGTGCGTATTATTCGTGCCTGCAGGGAAATGGGAATTGAAACTGTTGCAGTATATTCAGAGGCAGATAAGGAAGCACTTCATACCCAGCTTGCTGATGAAGCGGTATGCATAGGACCGGCACCTTCTGCCCAAAGTTATCTGAATATGGAACAGATTATCAGCGCAACACTGGTTTCTGGTGCAGATGCCATTCATCCGGGGTTTGGATTTTTATCTGAGAATGCAAAATTTGCCGCTCTTTGTGAGCAGTGTAATATTACTTTTATCGGACCTTCTTCCGATGTAATTGAGAAAATGGGTAATAAAGCCCAGGCAAGAAATACAATGATTGCAGCCGGTGTACCTGTTATTCCGGGAAGCAAAGAAGCTATCACGGATTTGGAAACAGGTAAACCAATTGCTGAGGAAATAGGATATCCTGTTATTATTAAAGCAGCTCTTGGCGGTGGCGGTAAAGGCATGCGTGTGGCAAAAACGCCAGAAGAGTTCGAGAAGAGTTTTCAGACGGCACAGAAGGAAGCACAGAATGCCTTTGGTGATGGAACAATGTATATTGAACATTTTGTAGAGCATCCAAGACATATCGAGTTTCAGATTTTGGCAGATAGCTTTGGAAATGTCATTCATCTTGGAGAAAGAGACTGTTCTATCCAGAGAAATCACCAGAAGCTCATTGAAGAATCTCCATCTGCTGCAATTTCAGAAGAATTACGTGCAAAAATGGGAGAGGCGGCAGTGAAGGCTGCAAAGGCAGCAGGTTATAAAAATGCCGGAACCATTGAATTTTTATTAGAAAAAAATCAGAATTTTTATTTTATGGAAATGAATACAAGAATTCAGGTAGAGCATCCAGTTACAGAATGGGTAACAGGAATGGATTTGATTAAAGAACAGATTAAGATTGCTTCCGGACTTCCATTGGAGGTTACACAGGAGGACATACAGTTTAAAGGTCATGCCATTGAGTGTCGTATTAATGCAGAGAATCCAGAGAAGAATTTCCGTCCATCTCCGGGAAAGATTACCGAAATCTATCTTCCGGGAGGAGAAGGGGTAAGAATTGATACGGCTGTTTACAGTGGATATGAAGTACCTGCATATTATGATTCCATGCTGGCAAAGCTGATTGTTTATGGAAAGAACCGTGAAGAGGCTATTGCAAAAATGTGCAGTGCTTTAGGAGAAGTAATTATTGAGGGTATTGATACCAATGTAGATTATCAGTATGAAATTATGAATCATCCGGATTATGTAGCAGGAGATATTGATATAGAATTTATTGAAAAAATGTAACTGTTCAGAGCCAAAGAAAAGCCTCGAAGAGGCGATTTTGCAAATGGATGCTCTGAATAGCTGCGAGAAAAGTTTAGTTAACTTGGAGGTAATGTAATTGCAGCTAGGTAGTATGTTTAAAAAGACCAAAAGTATTCTGGTAAGAGATAAAGAAAATGAGACAACAGCAAATACACCAGAGGTTCCGGAAGGTTTATTAAAAAAATGTAATGCTTGTAAAGCAACCATATATACAGCAGAAGTAGAAAAAGGATATTATGTTTGCCCGAAGTGTGGAAATTACTTTAGAATTGATGCACAGATGCGTATTAGAATGATTGCTGATGAAGGCAGCTTTGAAGAGTGGAATCAGGGACTTGTAACCGAGAATCCATTGAATTATAAAGGGTATGAAGAAAAGATTGAAAAAATGCAGGAAAAAACAGGTCTGGATGAAGCGGTTTTAACGGGAAGCATAACCATTGAAGGGCGAAAGGCAGCAGTAGCAGTCTGTGATAGTCGTTTCATTATGGCTAGTATGGGAAGTGTCGTTGGAGAAAAGATTACCAGAACTATTGAACGTGCTACGAAAGAGCGACTTCCGGTTATTATATATGCCTGTTCCGGTGGTGCCAGAATGCAGGAGGGAATGACCTCTTTAATGCAGATGGCGAAAACATCGGCAGCATTGAAACGCCATAGTGATGAGGGGCTTTTATATATTTCTGTGCTGACTAACCCTACGACAGGCGGTGTAACAGCAAGCTTTGCTATGTTAGGAGATATTATTCTGGCAGAACCGGGAGCATTGATTGGTTTTGCAGGACCAAGGGTGATTGAGCAGACAATTGGGCAGAAGCTTCCAAAAGGCTTTCAGACGGCAGAATTTCTTCTGGAGCATGGTTTTGTGGATAAGCTGGTAGAAAGAAGTGAACAGAAGGCGACACTGGCTCGTCTGTTAAAGCTTCATGAAGAGAAGAAAATAGGAAAAGAGTTAGAACTAGGACATTGTCAGGAACTGGCAGATACTACAGAGAAAATGGTTAGGAGTGAAATGCTTTCTGCCTGGGAGCGTGTGGAACTTTCCAGAAAAGCAGACCGCCCGGTTGGAAGTGATTACAGAAGACAGCTGTTCTCTGAATTTATAGAGCTTCATGGTGACAGATATTATGGTGATGACAGGGCAATTCTTGGTGGTATTGGTACATTTCAGGGAATTCCGGTAACAGTAATATTTCAGGAAAAAGGAAAAACAACCAAAGAAAATATAGCACATAATTTTGGCATGCCATCACCGGAAGGATATCGTAAGGCACTGCGTCTTATGAAGCAGGCAGAAAAATTCAATCGTCCAATTATCTGTTTTGTAGATACACCGGGAGCTTTCTGTGGTCTGGAAGCAGAAGAGAGAGGACAAGGAGAAGCTATTGCCAAGAACCTTTTTGAGATGGTTGGATTAAAAGTACCAGTATTGTCAGTAGTAATTGGTGAAGGCGGCAGTGGTGGAGCACTGGCCCTTGCAGTGGCAGATGAGGTATGGATGCTGGAAAACACGGTATACTCCATTCTTTCACCAGAAGGCTTTGCGACAATTCTCTGGAAGGACAGTAAACGTGCAAAAGAGGCGGCAGAGGTCATGAAAATGACAGCACAGGATTTGAAGGAAGCTGGTTTTATTGAAAAAGTAATAGAAGAACCAGAACACCTGACTGCAGAAAATATGGTTGATGTCTGTGAAGAACTTAGAAACGGAATAGAGGAGTTCCTAAGAATGTATGGAACAATTTCCAGTGAAGAACTTTGTGAAAAACGTTATGGCCGTTTTAGAAAATTCTAAGTATGAGTAAAGGATAATAGGAAAATTATCTGGCTTAAGAATAACATGGAGAAACAAAAATGAATTACAAACCTTTAGTAATAGGAAATATGGAAGCAAAGATACCATTGATACAGGGTGGTATGGGAGTTGGCATCAGTCTTGGCGGACTGGCAGGAGCTGTGGCAAAGGAAGGTGGAATAGGAATTATTTCCGCTGCCCAGCCAGGCTTTAGAGAACCGGATTTTGAAAAAAATCCTTTGGAAGCCAATAGACGTGCTATGAAGAAGGAACTTGAAAAGGCGAGAAAAATAGCTCCGGAAGGTATAATCGGATTTAACATTATGGTTGCCGCAGAACAATATGAAGAGTATGTAAAGGCAGCCGTAGAGGCAGGAGCGGATTTGATTATTTCCGGTGCAGGTCTTCCGGCAAAGCTTCCGGAATATGTAAAAGAAGCCGGGGAACAGACCGGTAATGGAAAGAAAATCTATATTGCACCTATTGTGTCTACAGCAAAGGCTGCCAGAGTGATTTTGAAGCTTTGGGACAAAAAATGTGGCTGTACAGCAGATTTGCTTGTGATAGAAGGTCCGGAAGCAGGAGGACATCTGGGATTTTCACTGGAGGAACTGGAGGATAGTGAATATTATTCTGGATATGGAACGGAAGTTAAGGCAATAATGGAAGTAGTTCAGGAATATGAAGAAAAATATAACTGTAAAATTCCGGTTGTACTGGCAGGCGGTATTGAAAGCAAAGAAAGAGTGGAAAAGGCGTTTGAGCTTGGTGTGGATGGAGTACAGGTAGCAAGTCGCTTTGTAACTACAGAAGAATGTGATGCAGATATCCGTTATAAAGAAAGCTATGTAAAAGTGAAAAAAGAGAATATCATTATTGTAAAAAGTCCCGTAGGCATGCCTGGACGTGCCATTAAAAACCCATTTATGGATAAGGTACAGAAAGAAGGGCGAATTGCACCGGATAAATGTTATCGTTGTATCAGCAGATGTAATCCCAAAGAAACACCTTATTGTATTACAAAAGCTCTTATCAATGCAGCCAATGGTGATGTGGATAATGCACTTTTGTTCTGTGGAGCAGGTGCATGGAAAGCAGAAAAGATAGAAACCGTAAAAGAAGTGATTGATTCTTTGTTTCGATAATGTGTATAATAATAAAAGGTAGTATCATTCTGGCGAAGGAGGAAAGAAAGTGGATAAATATAAGACAGTTAATGATATCTTAGTTCACTTGTTTTATGAAATCATGGAACTGGAAGAAAAAGCCATTATCACAGAAGAATTTAAGGATATCACGAATAATGATATGCATGTTATAGAAGCAGTTGGTCTGGAAGGTAATCTTACAATGTCGGCTATAGCAAAGAAGCTTAATATAACAGCAGGTTCTTTAACAACATCTATGAACAGTCTGGTGAAAAAACATTATGTATCCAGAGAACGAAGCGAAGAAGATCGCCGCGTAGTATACATTAAACTGACAGAAAAAGGAGAAAAAGCCTTTCATCATCATGCCGATTTTCATCGTCAGATGGCAGAGGCTGCTCTTGCAAGTCTTTCAGATGAAGAAGTACCGGCTTTGATTAAAACATTAGATAATCTGGCTAAGTTTTTCAGAAGTTACCGATAGATTGCGGTTTAACGAACTAGCCAAATGAGATATTGGGAATTTCATAAATTTAGATTTCAATGGAATTAGTACAGGGTATGTATAACAAAAATGCACAACTCTTTTCTACATAAGTTGTCAAGCATTTCCTTATATACATACCCTGTATTAATTCCTATATTTACTTTTTGACTATGAAATCCCCAATATCTTTGCGATTCACGGGAACATATTCCCAAAGATACTTTAGTGTGGTAAAATCAAAATAGTTATAAAATTTGTAGGTTTGTTTAATTCTGAGTTATATTGAATTATTATCAATAATGTGATAACATAGAAAGAACAAATGTTCTGCGGGTGGAGGTGCATGATATGGATTCAGAATTAATATTATATACAACAGAAGATGGTGTTACGAAGGTTGATGTTACTTTTGTAGACGAAACTGTTTGGTTGACACAGGAACAAATGGCAGATTTGTTCCAAAAATCCAAATCAACAATAAATGAGCATATAAAAAATATATATTCAGATGGTGAACTTAATGAGAGCAGTACTATGAGAAAATTCGGAAATTCCGAATTTTCTACTAAACCTACAAATTACTATAATTTGGATGTGATAATTTCTGTAGGATATCGTGTTAAGTCGCAACGCGGAGTGCAATTTCGAATATGGGCATCCGGAATATTAAAAGAATATATGCGAAAAGGGTTTGTCATGGATGACCAACGGTTAAAAGAACTGGGTGGCGGAGGATACTTTAAAGAGTTACTTGAGCGTATTAGAGATATTCGTGCATCAGAAAAAGTTTTTTATCGTCAAATTTTGGAAATCTATGCGACTAGCATTGATTATGATCCTACAGCAGAGGAATCGGTTCGATTTTTTAAAAAGGTACAGAATAAAATTCACTATGCTATATCAGGCGAAACTGCAGCAGAGGTTATTTATCATAGAGTTGATGCTGAAAGCTAGTCTTTTTTATATAAATATACAGAAGAGAACCGCAACAAACTTCTCAGGGGACGGTTACCCCAATGTGTAGTATTTGATTTATATGAAAACTAAATTGAAAAATCAAATCAATATCCTACAGGTAACCATCCCGTGAGAAGTCTGTTGTGGTTCTTGCATCCCAAAATCCATATATCTTGTAGTTCCCCTATAGTCCCTTTCGCAAAGTGTGAAAAACCGCGAAAAATGGGACTTTTTTCATGGAAAAAATCGAAAAAACTTTATAAAAAGGTATTGCCTTATTCCCAAAAATGCGTTAAAATAACCATACAAGTGGTACAAAGTGGTAGAAAGTGGTTAAGAAGTGGTACAAAAGGTAACGGAAAGAGGTGGACACTATGTTCATGGGTGAATACAACCATGGATTAGATGCCAAAGGCAGAATTATAGTGCCTGCTAAGTTCAGAGAGTCATTAGGAGAGGAATTTGTAGTGACTATGGGCTTGGACGGGTGTCTTTTCGTGTACCCAAATGACGAGTGGAGCCGCTTTGTTAATGATTTGAAATCGCTTCCGGGCAGTAAAGAAGCAAGACAGCTGCAACGTTATTTCATGGCAGGTGCAGCTTCCTGTGAAGTGGACAAGCAGGGAAGAATTCTAATTCCACAAAAGCTTAGAGAGCATGCCGGATTAGAAAAAGATATTGTTTTTGTTGGTGTTATGAACAAAATTGAAGTGTGGAGTAAGGAACGCTGGGAACAGAACAATACATTTGATGATATGGATATGGCAGCAGAAAAGATGTCTGAGCTTGGTTTAAGCTTCTAGGCAGCGGAATAATAGCAGGAAGTGAGAGAATATGGAATTTAAACATATATCAGTATTATTGGAAGAAACAATTGAAGGTCTGAACATTAAGCCTGACGGGATTTATGTAGATGGAACCCTTGGCGGCGGTGGACATGCTTTGGAAGTATGCAAAAGACTGTCTGATAAAGGAAGATTTATTGGAATTGACCAGGACGAGGCGGCTATTCAGGCTGGAAGCGAACGTTTAAAAGATTATAAAGACAGAGTAACTGTAGTAAGAAGCAATTACTGTAATATGAAGCAGGTGCTTCATGACCTTGGTATCGGTGGTGTAGATGGCATTGTATTGGATTTGGGAGTTTCTTCCCACCAGTTAGACACTGCTGACAGAGGATTTTCCTATATGGAAAATGCGTCTCTGGATATGAGAATGGATACCAGACAGGATAAGACAGCTAAAGACATTGTTAATGGTTACAGCGAAATGGATTTATACCGTATCATTAAGGATTACGGAGAAGACAAATTTGCAAAGAACATTGCAAAGCATATCGTGGCATACCGCGAAAATAAAGAGATAGAGACAACAGGAGAGCTTTCCGACATTATCCGTGGTGCAATTCCAATGAAGGTTCAAAAAAATGGCGGACATCCTGCAAAGAAAACATTTCAGGCAATCAGAATTGAACTTAATAGAGAGTTAGAAGTTTTAAATGACACATTGAACGATATGATTGATTTGCTGAATGACAATGGACGAATTTGTATTATTACATTCCATTCACTGGAGGATCGTATCGTAAAGACAATTTATAAGAAAAATGAGAATCCATGTACATGTCCTCCAAACTTTCCGGTTTGTGTGTGTGGGAATGTATCAAAGGGAAAAGTAATTAGCAAAAAACCGATTCTTCCTAGCGAAGAAGAGATGGAATATAACAGCCGCTCTAAGAGTGCAAAGCTTCGAATATTCGAAAGACATAAATAGAGGGTGAAAAGAGAAATATTGTCCGTGTCGAGGCGGATGAAGAATGAGAGAGTAGAACAATGAGCAAAGAAAGATATTATCAGAGTGAGTATTATGTAGAAGGTAATACCATAAGAAAACGTCAGACGGTAGTAACAAACCATAATTATGCTCAATTGAATACAGCCTATCAGCCAGTAAGAAGAGAACGTCTTGAAGCAGTTCCGGATAGAAGAAGAAAAGCTGACAGAGAGGGACAGCAGCAGGTGGTTACTAGAGCGTTGCCTGTACAGAATTGGGATTTTAAATCTCTTCTGTTTATCATAGCGGCGATTACAGTAACGTTTTTGATGTGCATTTCTTATTTGGAAGCTCAGGAAAGTATTACGGCTATGAGTAGAAAAATTGCTTCCTTAGAAAGTGAAATCCTGACTTTAAAAAATGAAAATGATGCAGCGTATAATAGAATTGACAGTTCTGTAGATTTACAGTATGTTTATGATGTGGCAGTGAATGAACTTGGTATGGTTCATGCAAAGGACAGCCAGGTAATCAGATACAGTAGCAGAAAGAGTAATTCGGTAAGACAGTATGGAGAAATTCCAAAGGAAACAGAACAGAATTATGGATTACTGGCAGGTAATTAGGAATTAGAGGTTTCATTAGGAGAGAACATATGACGGGTAATGAACGAAGAAAAGAGAAACCAATTAAAAAGTTTACTCATAAAATGCAAGCAAGTTTATTGCTTGTATTTTGTATTGTTTTAATTTGTTTTGGATTTCTGCTTGTAAGACTTGTCAAAATTAATACGGACAGTGATGGCAAGTATGAAAGAAGAGTATTGTCACAGCAGACCTATGTGAGCAATGCAATTCCGTATAAACGTGGGGATATTCTTGACCGCAATCTTACAAAGCTGGCAACCAGTGAAAAAGTATATAATTTAATTCTGGATCCGGTAACAATGCTGGAAAAGGAGGATTATAAAGAACCTACCATTGCAGCCCTTACAGAATGTTTTGGTATTACAGCACAGGAAGTCAATACGATTTTAAAAGAAAAATCAGAATCCCGATATGTTATTATGAAGGAATATAAGGGACTGGAATATGACGAAGTAAGCTTATTTGAAGAGAAAGAAGCAGAAAATAAGAATATTCAGGGTGTTTGGTTTGAAGAGGAGTATGTAAGAAGATACCCATTAAGTAATGTAGCATCTAATATTATTGGTTTCACCCAGAAAGGCGATGCTAATATTGGAACATGGGGAATTGAGGAATACTATAATGAAGAACTGAGTGGAACCAATGGAAGGGAATACGGATACTTTGACTCAGAACTGAATTTAGAAAGAAATGTAAAACCAGCTGTAAATGGTTATAATATTATTTCTACTATTGATTCCAATGTACAGGCGATTGTAGAAAGGCATGTGGAAGAGTATTTGAACGAAACAGGAGCGGAAAATATGGCAGTATTGCTTATGAATCCGCAGAATGGTGAAATTTATTCCATGGTATCAAATTATTCTTTTGATTTAAATAATCCAAGAGATTTGAGTGATTTTTATACAGAAGAAGAAATTGAAGCCATGACAGACGTAGAATATAGTGCAGCATTGAGTAAGCTATGGAGAAATTATTGTATCAGCGATGCTTATGAGCCGGGTTCTACCTTTAAACCATTTACAGTAGCAACGGCATTGGATGAAGCATTGGCAACAGAAAATTCAACCTATGAATGTGCCGGTAAGGCTGTTGTGGCAGACAGAACAATTAAATGTAATGCAACGCATAATACGGTGACTTTAGAAGAATCTTTGATGTATTCCTGTAACGTTGCTATGATGGATATTGCAGAGAACATGGGAAGAACAGTATTTTCGGGTTATCTGAATTTGTATGGATTTGGACAAAAGACCGGAATTGACCTTCCAGGTGAGTCAAGCGGTATTATTTATTCTGAAGAAAAATTGAATCAGGTAGAATTGGCAACTTCCAGCTTTGGACAGTCTAATACAGTTACGATGGTGCAGATGGCGGCAGGTTTTTCTTCTTTAATTAATGGAGGGAAATACTACAAGCCTCATGTTGTAAAGCAGATAGAAAATGACAACGGTGCTGTTGTAGAAACAATAGAACCAATTTTAGTAAAAGAAACAGTATCCAGAGAAACTAGTGATAAAATTCGCGAATATCTGTATTCGACGGTAGAATCAGGAACTGCAGCACCGGCTGGTGTAGCAGGATATGAAATTGGTGGAAAGACTGGAACAGCAGAAAAACAGCCTCGTGGCGAAGGTAATTATCTCGTATCATTCCTAGGATTTGCACCAGTTGAAGAACCTCAGGTGGTTATTTACGTGATTATTGATGAACCTCATGTAGAAGAGCAGGATCATAGTAGCTATGCAACGACCTTTGCCAGTAAGGTAATGGAAGATGTGCTTCCGTTTTTAGGGGTATATCCAACTGAATATGCTCAGAAAACAACAGAAGCTAATGCTGAGACAAGTGAAGCAGATACAAATGAAGGTGCAGCTACAGAAGAAACTGAATAAAAAGAGCATAACCCCGCAGATTTCATAATAAGATTAATCGATGAGATTTGCGGGGGTTGACTTTTGTGGAGACGACAAAGACTTATCATAAGCAAAGTTTGTTGTTTGTAGTAGCTGTCATTTTTCTTTTAATAGCAGCTTTGTTTGGAAGACTAGTTTATATTATGGTGTTTCAAAGTGAGCATTATGGAGCAATGGCACAGGAAATTCATGAAAGGGAACGTTCTATAAAGGCAGAAAGAGGCAGTATATACGATAGAAATGGTGTGGAAATTGCAGGAAATAAGCCGGTTTCAACTATTTCTGTAATTCACAGCCAGATTACAGAGCCGGAAAGAGTAATTGAAGTATTAAGTAATGAGCTTTCCATGAGTGAAGAAAAGGTCAGAAAACGGGTAGAGAAAGTTTCTTCCATTGAAAGAATCAAATCTAATGTAGATAAAGAAACTTCAGACCGTATTAGAGAATATAAACTAGATGGAGTTATGGTTGATGAGGACTATAAGCGGTTTTATCCTTTTGGCTCACTGGCATCTAAGGTGATTGGATTTACCGGAAGTGATAATCAGGGGATTATTGGACTGGAAGTTGCTTATGATGAAATACTGAAGGGGATTGATGGCACGATTTTGACATTAACAACGGCAAAAGGAATAGAAATAGATGATGCGGCAGAAAATCGGATTGAGCCCATTGCCGGCAATAATTTATATTTAAGCCTTGATGTAAATATTCAAAAATATGCAGAGCAGGCAGCAAAAAAGGTTATGGAAGCAAAGGCGGCCAAAAGTGTGAAATTAATTGTAATGAATCCTCAAAATGGTGAAATATATGCAATGGTAAATGCTCCGGAGTTCGATTTGAATGCTCCATATACATTAAATGTGGAGACAGAGGAAACATTAACGGGAGATGCACTAAACAACGCATTAAATGCCATGTGGAGAAATGAGTGTATCAGTGATACATACGAGCCTGGCTCAGCCTTTAAGATTGTAACAGCAACTGCGGGCTTTGAACATGGTGTGATTTCGTTAAATGATTCCTTTTATTGTCCCGGCTATAAAATAGTAGAGGATAGACGAATCCGCTGTCATAAAGTGGCAGGTCATGGCTCGGAAAATTTCATACAGGGAATACAGAACTCCTGTAATCCGGTATTTATGGAAGTGGGAGCACGAATTGGTGTTGACAATATGTATGAAACATTTAAAAAGCTGGGGTTGTTTCAGAAAACAGGAGTGGACCTTCCGGGAGAAGCAGGGTCTATTATGCACAGCAAAGACAATATAGGGGCAGTGGAACTGGCAACCATTTCTTTTGGTCAATCCTTTCAGATTACTCCATTGCAGCTTATGACAGCTGTAAGTACAGTTATCAATGGGGGGAATCGCATTACTCCTCATCTGGGTGTAGAAATTCAAAGTGCAGACGGCAGTTGGATAAAGAAACTCAGCTATCCTGTGGAGAAAGATATGGTATCAGAGGAAACCTCAGAAACAATGAAGGCATTACTGGAATCTGTGGTATCCGAAGGAACCGGAAACAAGGCTTATGTAGCAGGCTTTCATATTGGTGGCAAAACAGCTACTTCAGAGAAGCTTCCAAGAAGCAGCAACAAATATATTGCTTCCTTTATCGGTTTTGCACCGGCAGAAAATCCTCAGGTTCTGGCATTGGTGCTAATTGATGAGCCAACAGGAATTTACTATGGTGGAACCATCGCTGCACCGGTTATTGGAGAATTGTATGCCAATATTCTGCCTTATCTGGGAATAGAAGTAGATGAAGAAGCATTAATGGAGGAGGCAGAGGAAACATTTGGTACAAATAGTAACTTGATTCTGTATTAAAAATGGCATATAATGAATAAAGCTATGTAAAAATGTTACATATTAGGTAGATTAGATAAAAATACGAGGTGAAGATAAATGAATGTAAATATGAATTTAATTATGCCGGTAGTCATTGCATTTGCGATTAGTGTTGTGTTAAGCCCGGTATTGATTCCTTTTTTAAAGAAGCTGAAGTTTGGACAGTTTGTTCGTGATGATGGACCACAGTCTCATCTTAAAAAGTCCGGTACACCAACTATGGGAGGAATTATTATCCTTCTTAGTATTGCAATTACTTCTCTGCTCTATATTGGCGAGTACAAAGAAATTATACCGGTTCTTTTTGTTACTATTGGATTTGGTCTGGTAGGATTTTTAGATGATTACATTAAAGTAGTTATGAAGCGTTCTCTTGGGCTTCGTGCATGGCAGAAGCTCCTTGGACAGATTGTTGTGACAGGTGTGTTCGCATATTATTTATTAAATGTAATGAATCTTGGTACAGAGATTATTATTCCGTTTACCAATGGCGCAACATGGGATTTGGGATTTTTGTATGTTCCATTTATATTTATTGTACTTTTGGGTACAGTAAATGGAGTGAATTTTACAGATGGCTTAGATGGTCTTGCCTCTGGTGTAACTGTGCTGGTAGCTACATTCTTTACAGTAGTGGCAATTGGAACAGGCAGCGGCATTTCACCAATTACAGGGGCAGTTGTGGGAAGTCTTTTGGGCTTTTTGATTTATAATGTATACCCTGCAAGAGTATTTATGGGAGATACAGGTTCACTGGCATTAGGCGGGTTTGTAGCTGCATCGGCCTGTGTGCTTAAAATGCCATTATTTATTCTGATTATTGGAATGATTTATTTAGTAGAAGTGCTTTCTGTTATCATTCAGGTTACATATTTTAAGATGACAGGCGGAAAACGTATCTTTAAAATGGCACCAATTCACCATCATTTTGAACTTTGTGGCTGGTCAGAAACAAGAGTGGTAGCAGTGTTCTCTATTATAACTGCCATTTTGTGTCTGGTTGCTTTAATGGCATTATAAACAGTAATAAGTATGATACCTAGAAATGTAAAAAGGAAAGAGGAGATTTCATGGACTTAGTAGGTAAAAATGTGCTGGTAGTAGGGACTGGAATCAGCGGTGTAGCTGCAGTAAAACTGTTATCAACCAAAAGAGCAAATATCATTTTTCAGGATGCAAATTTGAAAATGAAAGAACAGGATATTCTGGATAAGCTTCCAAAAAGTGTGGAAGTGCAAATTGTAATCGGAGATGTGCCGGAAGAACTGTTAAATACAGTAGATTTAGTAGTCTTAAGTCCAGGTGTACCAACTGATTTGGGATATATCTCAGAATTGAAGGATAAAGGCGTGCCAATCTGGGGAGAAATTGAACTGGCATATCAGTTTGCCAAGGGTAAAATGGCAGCAATTACAGGAACCAATGGGAAAACTACTACAACAGCATTAGTAGGAGAAATTATGAAGCATTACTACGTGTCTGTTTATGTGGTGGGAAATATTGGAATTCCTTACACAGATATGGTGTTGAACACAAAAGGAAGTTCTATTACAGTAGCAGAAATGAGCAGCTTTCAGTTAGAAACAGTACATCAGTTTAAGCCAGAGGTAAGTGCAATTTTAAATATTACCCCAGACCATTTAGACCGTCATCATACAATGGAAAATTACATTGCAGCAAAGAAGAAAATCGCTGAAAATCAGGAAGTAACAGATACCTGTGTACTGAATTATGAAGATGAGGCTCTTCGTGAAATGGCAGGTACACTGAGACCGAAAGTATTTTTCTTCAGCAGCAAAAGAGAGCTGGCAGAAGGAATTTTCTTAGACAAAGAGGGTAATTTTATTTATCGTGAAAATGGTACAGAAACTTGCGTGTGTAATATAAACGAACTGAATCTGTTAGGAACTCATAATTATGAAAATGTAATGGCAGCCATTGCAATTTCTGCACATATTGGGGTTCCAATTGAGGCAATTCGTGAGGCAGTTACCACATTTAAGGCAGTAGAGCACCGTATTGAATATGTAACGGAGAAAAATGGAGTTGTTTATTATAACGATTCTAAGGGAACTAATCCGGATGCAGCAATCAAGGGTATTCAGGCTATGGTAAAACCGACTTTCTTAATTGGTGGAGGTTATGATAAAGGCTCTGACTATAAAGAATGGATTGAAGCATTTGACGGTAAAGTAAAGAAATTAGTATTATTAGGGGTAACAAGAGATAAGATTGCTGAGCAGGCAAGAGAATGTGGATTTCATGATATTGTTATGGTAGATTCTATGGAAGAAGCTGTAAAATTCTGTGCTGAAAACGCAGTGGAAGGAGATGCAGTATTGTTATCTCCTGCATGTGCAAGCTGGGGTATGTTTAAAAATTATGAAGAACGTGGAAGAGTATTCAAAGAACTTGTAAAAGCAATTTAATATATGGTTTATCTAATTAAAAGGGAGCATGATGCATGGCAGGAACATCAAGAACGACACGGGGGGCACATCCGGAGAGATATCGCACAGGGCGGTATGAAGGCTCTGAACGTATGGAAAGAGAAAGTACAAATAGAATACAGTCTTATAGCTATTATGATTATAGTCTTTTGTTTTTGACCCTGTTTTTAGTGGGCTTTGGATTAATTATGGTTTACAGCACAAGTTCCTATTCTGCCCAGTTAAAGTTTGGTGACTCCATGTATTATCTGAAAAGGCAGGGAATTTGTGTAATTATTGGTATTATTGCCATGCTGGTAATGTCCAAGATTGATTACCGTATCTTTCTGAAAAAGATACCATTTGTAAGGGCTCGTGTTGTAACGGCTGCTTATGTTGCTTGTCTGGTTATGCAGCTTGCTGTATTAATTCCCGGAATAGGAGTGGAGTACAATGGCGCAAGACGATGGTTGAAGCTTGGTCCAATTCAGTTCCAGCCTTCCGACCTTTCCAAAGTAGCTGTTATTTTATTTGTAGCATTTATGATTTATCAGTTACCAAAGCGAATTAATACTTTTTCAGGATTCCTCAGAGTAGTATTTTATATTTCTCCAATGATACTTTTAATTGGTAAAGAAAACATGAGTACAGCCCTTATTATCATTGGTATTACCGGAGGTGTCTGTTTTGTAGCAAGCAAACGCAAGTGGTATTTTGTTTTAGCTATTGCTTTGGTAGTGGCACTTGCAGCGGCATTCCTTGTTTTTGGTGAAGGCTTCCGTATGCAGCGTATTGAAATCTGGCTGGATGTAGAAAATCATGAAAAAGGTTTTCAGATTCTCCAGGGATTGTATGCTATTGCATCCGGTGGACTTACAGGGACCGGACTAGGAGGCAGTATGCAGAAGCTTGGCTATGTGCCGGAAGCTCAGAATGATATGATTTTTTCGATTATCTGTGAAGAATTGGGATTGTTTGGTGCAGCAACGGTTATGATTTTATTTGGACTTCTAATATGGAGATTGTTTATTATCTCTGTGAATGCACCAGATTTGTTTGGCGGACTGGTAGGTTCTGGTATTCTGATACATATTGCCTTACAGGCAGTTATTAATATTGCTGTAGTAACCAATTCTATACCATCAACAGGTATTGCTTTGCCATTTATTAGTTATGGTGGTACTTCAGTTATGGTTATGTTAGCAGAAATGGGCGTTGCCCTTAGTATTTCCAATCAGATAAAATATGAAAGATAGGCACTTTCGGAGGCTGACTGCATATGATATAGTATATTTTGCAGCTTCCGGGGTGGCGATGTGTCATATATAGAAATTAAAGGTGGTATTCCTTTAGAGGGTGAAATAAAAATACAAGGTTCTAAGAATGCAGTGCTTCCCATTATGGCAGCAAGCATTTTAAATAAAGGAACTTCTGTGATAGAAGGTTGTCCTTTTATTGATGACGTAGAAAATATGATTTGCCTGTTAAAGGAAACCGGTTGCAGGGTCAGCCGGGATAAAGACAAATTGATGATTGATGCTATAGAAGTCGAATCAGGGCATCTGGAAGAACGGTATGCGAAAGCCATGCGTTCTTCCGTATTTTTTATTGGAGCAATGCTGGGAAGAACTGGATTTGTTAAAATAGCATATCCGGGAGGCTGCTCTATTGGGAAAAGACCAATTGACATTCATTTGAAGGCACTTCGTAAAATGAATGTGGAAATTATAGAAAAAGAAGATGGGATTATCTGCCAGAGCAGTGGAATGAAAGGGACAGAAATAATTCTGCCATTTCCAAGTGTTGGTGCTACAGAAAATATTATCATGGCTGCAACAATGGCAGAAGGTGACACTATTTTGCATAATCCTGCGAAGGAACCGGAGATTTATGAATTGTGCTGTTTTTTAAGAAAAATGGGAGCCTTCATTCAGCATCAGAAAAATGGGACGATTTACATTAAAGGCAAGCAACCGCTTCATGATGTCAAATACCGAATTGTATCGGATCGTATTGTGGCAGGAACCTATCTGGCAGCGTTGGCAGCAACAGGCGGGGCTGGAATACTGGAGGCTGATTGTGGCAGAAGCATGACTTCTACATTGGAAGTTTTACAAAAAACCGGATGCAAAGTGGCAAATGATGAGCATTATATCTGGATAGGGGCTCCGAAACGTCTTTTGGCAGTTCCTTTGATTGAAACCATGCCATATCCGGGATTTCCAACAGACATGCAGTCGCAGATAGTAGCCATTTTATCCACTGCAAAAGGTAAAACTACTGTTGTGGAGAATATATTTGAGTCCCGATATGAAAGTGTCCGGGAACTTAGAAAATTAGGTGCTGATATAACAGTGGAAGGTCAGACAGCTTATATAACAGGAGTAAAAGCTCTGAAGGGAAGCAGAATAGAAGCAAAGGAGCTCAGGGGCGGTGCGGCATTGATTCTTGCGGGATTAATGGCGGAAGGGACTACGGTAGTAGAAAACATTTCTTATATCGAGAGAGGATATGAAAAAATTTGTGAGAATTTTTCTATGCTGGGAGCCAAAATCTGCCGGATAGAGAAATAAAAAAGATTGTAAAGGAGGAGTACAAATGGAAGAAACAAGCTCAAAAAGTAAGCGGTTTTATCTGGTTGTTTTTTTGATTATACTTCTCCTCATTGGTATTTTCATTTTTGCATTCCGAGTTACAACAGTGGAAGTGACAGGAAGTACCTACTATACGGAAGAGGAAATAAAAGAGCAGGTTATGGAGAGTATATGGGATCAGAACTCTCTGCTTCTCTATCTGAAGTATCGTTATATTGGAATAAAGGATATTCCTTTTGTGGAAAAGGTGACAATAACCAGAAAAGGCAATCATAAGGTGGTTATTCATGTATATGAGAAAACACTGACTGCATCAGTGAAATACATGGGACAGTATGTATATTTTGATAAAGATGGAATTGTGCTGGAATGTCTGGAAGAGCCGGTAGAGGGAGTTCCATGCATTGAAGGAGTTCCATTTTCGGGTTTTGTTCTGTATGAAAAGCTGAAGGTGGAAGATGATGCTATTTTTAATAAAATATTGAATTTATCCCAGCTTCTTGAAAAATATAATTTGCAGGTAGAACGAATCCGTTTCACAGTAGAGGATGAAGTGGTATTAAGAAGCGGAAATATCAGGGTTTTTCTTGGAAATAAAGAGTTTTATGATGAGCAGATAGTTGCACTTTCTGAAATTTTTCCAAAAGCACTGGAACAAAACCTAAGTGGCGATATTGATATGGAAAATTATGCCGTTGGTGATGAAGTTATTTTGAAAAAACGTGATTTTTAAAAATATGAATTTCTACTTGATTATTTATGAGAAAAACTATATTATATAATATAGGATAAAAATAGTTTTATCTATTTATATTTCAATTTGGACAAGCTTATTTAGTTTTGATAAAGATACAAATGAGAATTCGTTGGAATGATAGAAAGATGAGAATAACAGGAAAGAGGAGGAAGAACCTTGCTTGAGATTAGGACAAACGAGGCAGATGCAGCTGCAAAGATTTTAGTAATTGGAGTTGGCGGTGCTGGTAATAATGCTGTAAATAGAATGATTGAGGAAAATATTCAGGGAGTTGAATTTATCTGTGTTAATACAGATAAGCAGCACCTTAAGAATTGTAAAGCTCCAACCTGTGTGCAGATTGGGGAAAAACTCACTAAGGGATTGGGCGCAGGTGCACAGCCTGAAATTGGTGAAAAAGCAGCAGAAGAAAGCAGAGAAGAACTGACAGACTTAATCAAGGGTGCGGATATGGTATTCGTAACCTGTGGTATGGGTGGCGGAACCGGTACAGGTGCAGCACCAGTTGTTGCAGGAATTGCTAAAGAACTTGGAATTCTTACGGTTGGTATTGTTACTAAACCATTTAAATTTGAAGCAAAGACCCGTATGAGCAATGCAATTGGTGGTATTGATCGTTTAAAAGAGAATGTAGATACATTAATTGTAATTCCAAATGATAAGTTATTACAGATTGTAGATAGAAGAACCACTATGCCGGATGCTCTTCGTAAAGCAGACGAAGTACTCCAGCAGGGTGTTCAGGGTATTACAGACTTGATTAATGTACCAGGTTTAATTAACTTAGACTTTGCAGACGTTCAGACTGTTATGAAGGATAAGGGTATTGCCCACATCGGCATTGGTGTAGGACAGGGAGATGACAAGTGTGTACAGGCTGTTCAGCAGGCTATTACAAGCCCTCTTCTTGAAACAACAATTGAAGGTGCAAGTCATGTTATCATTAATATTTCAGGTGATATCAGCTTAATTGAAGCGAATGAAGCAGCAACATTTGTTCAGGAATTAGCAGGTGAATCTGCAAATATTATTTTTGGTGCTATGTATGATGAATCTATGCCAGATTTCGTAACAATTACAGTTATTGCAACAGGCTTAGAAGATGCAGCAGCTACACCAGTAAAAGCACCAAGCTTTTTACAGAATACAGCACCTAAGAGTAATGTATATGCTCCATATAGTACACAGAGACCAGTTCAGAATGTAGGAATGTCTTCATTTGGTGGTACTACTATTAAGGATAAGCCTATGGGCAATCCGGTACAGTCTGCACCAACAGTGAATACTACTTCACAGACATCAGTAAGTGATGATTTTGAACAGGGCGGAATTAAGATTCCACCATTTTTACAGAAGAATAGACAGAAATAAGTCTACATAAATGAATAATCAGAGTTCCATGTAAAACCACAAGGTTTTACATGGAACTTTTTGTTTTATTCTTTTGTCATATTTTGCGACGGAAAAGAGGAATATTCCTTCATAATCTGACAAGAAATGCACAGGGAAAGAGGTATACTCTTTTTTGTGAAAAGGATTTATGTTACATAATGAGAGGAAATAAGGCTGGAGGTGAGGCTTGAATTACATAATATATATAGATGTGTATTTTTTTGTGAATTTTTTTATGAATGGATTGCTTCTGTGTCTGCTTAAATGGAGTGAAGGAAAAAGCCGGACACCATTGAAAGGAAAAAGTGTTGGCAGAATAATGCTGGGAGCTTTTGTAGGAGGAATTTTGTCATGTCTGATTATGGTGCTATTTTCCAAAATTTCATTTATTATGCGATTTTTGGTTGTAAATGGAATAATAGGCTACTTGATGGTATGGATTGCATTTGATTATAGAAATGTGAAAAGTCGATTTTTAGCAGTTGGACGACTCTATCTGTTGGAAATTATTTTAAGCGGAATTTTAAATTTGTTTCTTGGACAGAAAGAAAATTTCTATTGCAGTACATATAACATAGAGAAACAGGAAGAAATGGGAATTCTGCCGGTAGCAGCTACCAGCCTTTTTGCGGCAATAGTTTTAAGAGAAACTTTCGAAAATTACAAAAAGGAAAGACAAATTTGCAATCATTTATATGTGGTTAAGATGTATCACAAAGAAAACTGCTATGAAGGAGTTGGACTTTTGGATACCGGTAATCATTTGAGGGAACCGATTACCGGAAAGGCTGTGATTATTGTGCAGCTTATGGTGGCAGAAAAGCTTCTTGGACAGAAAGAAGCATTAAGAATTATGGATTTTGGGAAAGGTGAAGTCTTAGAGAATATGCCGGAGAATTCCATGAAATGGATTCCTTATCATTCCTTAGGAAATCAGCATGGTTTCATGCCTGGAGTTGTAATAGACAAAATGGTAATCTGTCAGGGGGAAAAGGAACAGATTTGTGAAAAGGTACTGATAGGAATCATGGAGGAGGAACTTTCTAAAGAACAGTTATACCAGCTTATTCTTCATGAGGAATATATTGAGTTTAGCTAATAGGAGGAGAAAAATGCTTTTAAAAATATCAATGACAGATAAATTTCAGTTTCGTATGATACCTAATTTTCGTACGATGTTTTTTGACCAGAATAAAGGAGATATTCACTACATAGGAGGGGCGGAGGTTCTGCCGCCGCCACTACAGGCAGAGGATGAACAGCTTATGATTGAAAAGCTTGGTACAGAGGAAGAAGGGGAAGCAAGAGCTGTTCTGGTAGAACATAACCTGCGTCTGGTTGTTTATATTGCAAAGAAATTTGATAACACAGGAATCGGAGTGGAAGACTTGATTTCCATTGGAACAATAGGTTTGATTAAGGCAATTAATACATTTAAAAAGGATAAAAATATCAAACTGGCTACCTATGCATCCAGATGTATAGAAAATGAGATTTTAATGTATTTGAGAAGAAATAATAAAACAAGACTGGAGGTTTCTATTGATGAACCATTAAATGTGGACTGGGATGGAAATGAACTTTTGCTTTCAGATATTCTGGGAACCGATGATGATGTGATTTCTAAAGGGCTTGAAGATGAAGTGGATAGAAAGCTTTTAAATAAAGCATTAGAAAAACTGACGGAAAGAGAACAGACAATTATTAAGCTGAGATTTGGAATTAATACTGCTGACGGAGTGGAAAGAACGCAGAAGGAAGTTGCAGATTATCTGGGGATTTCCCAGTCATATATATCTCGTTTGGAGAAAAAAATTATTAAGAGATTAAAGAAAGAAATGATGAGGCTGGAAATGTCTTAAAGGAAACTATTGGCAGTCTTAAAAAAGTATAAATCTACCACAACAGGTGAATCATAAATGTATGAAAACATTATGTGTGGAGGTTGAAGACGATGGCTCTTTATAAAGTTGAAATATGTGGTGTTAACACTGCAAAATTGCCCCTGCTTAAAAATGAGGAGAAGGAAGAATTATTTAAGAGAATAGAAGCAGGGGATAAGGAGGCCAGAGAGTTATATATAAAGGGGAATTTAAGACTGGTATTAAGCATCATTCAGAGATTTTCGGGCAGTAATGAAAATGTAGATGATTTATTTCAGATAGGCTGCATTGGGCTGATGAAAGCCATTGATCATTTTGATGTGTCACAAAATGTAAAATTTAGTACCTATGCAGTGCCAATGATTATTGGAGAAATTAGACGGTATCTCAGGGATAACAATTCTATTCGTGTAAGTCGTTCTTTAAGGGATATTGCTTATAAGGCTATTTATACAAAGGAAGATTTGATTAAGAAAACAAATCGCGAGCCAACTGTTACAGAAATTGCAGAAATCCTTGGAGTAGACAGTGAAGAAATTATTTTTGCATTAGATGCTATCCAGCATCCGGTCTCTCTTTATGAACCGGTCTATTCCGAAGGTGGCGATACCCTTTATATTATGGATCAGATTAGTGATAAAAAGAACCGGGAAGAAACATGGGTGGAAGAAATTTCTCTGAAAGCAGCCATGAACCGGCTTTCAGAGAGAGAAAATAATATTATCAGACTTCGTTATTTTGAAGGAAAAACACAGATGGAGGTAGCAGAAGAAATACAGATTTCACAGGCACAGGTTTCACGTCTTGAGAAAGCTGCATTGAAAAATATGAGAAATTATCTGACTTCCTAGAAAATACGGAAAATTAAAAGCCTAATGAATCTTGCTGAATATATTTAGAATAAGTGAACAGCGGGAAGTGAAGTTATGAGGCTTTGTGATTTGAGACAAAAGGAAGTAATTAATATTTGTGACGGGCAAAGACTTGGATTTGTGGAAGATTTGGTATTTGATCTGTGCAGAGGCAAAATTGAAAAGCTGATTATTCCGGGACCTTGCACAGTATGGGGGATTTTAGGACGTGACCATGAATATATTATCGATATTTGTGATGTAAAACAGGTAGGAGCTGATGTGATATTAGTAGAAGTAGACAGGGAAAAAGTTTTCTTTAAGTGCAAAGTCTAGCTTGACCTCTTATTTCAAAAAGAATATACTATGATTAAAATGTATGGGAAATAGGAGGAGAAATATGAAGTGTCCATTTTGTGGTAAGGAAAATACAAAAGTAATTGACTCAAGACCAGCGGAAGATAACAGCTCCATCCGACGCAGAAGACAGTGTGAAAAATGTTCAAAGCGTTTTACAACTTACGAAAAGGTAGAAGCGATTCCACTTGTGGTAATCAAAAAAGATCAGAACAGGGAATCTTACGACCGTTCTAAGATTGAATCTGCAATTTATCGTTCCTGCCATAAGAGACCGGTTTCAGTAGATCAGATTAACGGTCTGGTAGATGAAATCGAAGCAGCTATATTCAATTTGGAGGAAAAAGAGATTCCAAGCTCTAAAATTGGGGAAATTGTTATGGACAGACTGAAAGACTTTGACCAGGTCGGCTATGTCCGTTTTGCATCTGTATATCGTGAGTTTAAAGATGTGAATACTTTTATGGATGAAATAAAAAAGATTTTAAAATAAAGTATTTGACGATAACAATAGAACAATATATACTAAAAAGCAGAAGAAATATCCTTCCGGAGAGTGGGAAGGAGACTTATGTTTAGTATAGCTTATAGTGCTGCCCTTCAAGGAATTAAGGGCAGTATTGTTCATGTGGAGGCAGACGTTTCAGACGGTATGCCTTTCTTTTCTATGGTTGGTTATCTGTCATCAGAAGTAAAAGAAGCAAAGGAACGTGTACGGATTGCAATCAAAAATCAAGGGTTCGTTCTGAAACCCAAAAGAATTACTATTAATTTATCACCAGCAGACCTCAGGAAAGAGGGAACTGCTTTCGATTTGCCTATTGCGGTGGCAATTCTTGCCTCATCGGGGTATTTTCCACAAGAAAGTTTAGAAGATGTTGTGTTAATTGGAGAATTGAATTTAGATGGAAAAATAAGTGGAATAAATGGAGTTCTACCTATTATATATACTGCATACGAAAATGGGTTTCGCAAATGTATTGTTCCTGCATGCAATGCGAGGGAAGGTGCAGTTATGGAGAATATGGAGGTTATTGGGGTAGAAAGTCTTAAAGAAGTAATAGAATATATGGCAGGTGTCTGCAATATAATGCCCATAGAAAGGAAAAATTGGAAGGAAGGAAAAGAAGAAAAGAATGAGTTAGATTTTAAAGAAGTAATCGGACAAAATCAGCTCATAAGGGCTTTGGAAGTGGCGGCTGCAGGGAGACATAACGTTTTGATGATAGGACCGCCGGGAGCCGGAAAAACTATGGCAGCCAAGAGGCTTCCGGGAATTTTGCCGTCTCTATCCCTGGAAGAAAGTATAGAAATCTCTAAAATATATAGTATTAGTGGAATGTTAAAAGAAGGAAACAGCCTGATTACAAAAAGACCATTCCGTGCTCCACATCATACGATAACATCAACAGCCTTGATTGGTGGAGGAACATCGCCAAAGCCGGGAGAAGTCAGTCTGGCATCTGGTGGGGTTTTGTTTCTGGATGAATTACCAGAGTTTAATAAAAGTACATTAGAAATATTGAGACAGCCCTTAGAGGAAAAGGAGGTACACATTTCACGTGTGAATGGAAATTACTGTTATCCGGCTGATTTTATGCTGGTGGCAGCTATGAATCCTTGCAATTGCGGCTATTACCCAGACAGAAAGCGTTGTAACTGTTCGGTTAATCAGGTGAAACGTTATCTGGGGAAAATCAGTGAACCGTTATTAGACCGAATTGACATATGCACCGAAGTTATGCCCGTTCCAGTAGAAATGATACAGACAGGAAAAGAAGGCCGTTCCTCTGCGGAAATCAAAATACAGGTAGAAAGAGCAAGAAAGATACAGGAAGAGAGGTATCAAAAGGAAAAAATATATTTTAATAGTCATTTGAGCAGTAGTCAGGTAAAGAAATATTGTGTATTGGGAAAAGAGGAAAAACAACTGTTGGAACAGATTTTTAATAAATACAGCCTGAGTACAAGAGCTTATCAGAGAATATTGAAGGTTGCCAGAACGATTGCGGACCTGGAGGGAGTAGAAAAAATAACAACTAAGCATCTGAGTGAAGCATTTTTCTATCGTAGTCTGGATAAAAAGTATTGGGGGTAGAAAGATGAATAAACTTACAGAAAAAGAATGCTGGTTTTGGTTGGATAATTTACAGGGAATTGGAAAAGTAAAACGGAAGAAACTGTTGGAGTGTTTTCAGACAACAAAAGCTGTATTTGAAGCAAAAAGGGATGAACTGGAGAAGATTCCAGAGTTGAGGCATGCAGATATTGACTTACTTATAAATCAGCGAATAAAGGAAGCTGTACAGGAAGAGTATTGTAAAATGCGTCAGAAAGGAATTGTCTTTATTTTAAGAGATGAAAAGGAATACCCTGAAAAACTCAGGTATATTTATGACAGCCCTGACGTACTCTATGTAAGAGGTAAACTGCCTGATGCAAAGAAAAAGGCAATTGCCATTGTGGGAGCAAGAAATTGTTCTGTTTATGGTATGGAAATGGCAGGGCAGTTTGGAAAGGAACTTGCAAAGGCTGGAGTAGAAATAATCAGTGGGCTTGCAAGAGGAATAGACAGCTCGGCACATAAAGGAGCGCTTGCAGTCTGCGGTAATAATATGGAAGCTGGCAGCACGACTGGGGCTACATATGGAGTTTTGGGATGTGGAATTGACCAGTGTTATCCCGTTGAGAATTTGGAACTTTTCATGGAGATGCAAAAATGTGGCGGAGTTATATCGGAGTTTGGTCAGGGTGTAGCACCAAAAGCGGGAAATTTTCCTTTACGCAATCGAATTATAAGTGGTTTATGTGATGGAGTGTTGATAATAGAAGCGAAAGAGAAGAGTGGTTCTCTAATAACGGCACAGTTAGGTCTGGAGCAGGGAAAAGATATATTTGCTTTGCCGGGAAGAAGCTGTGATGTATTAAGCAGAGGCTGCAATGGCTTGATTAAACAGGGAGCTTTTTTGACGGACTCTCCAAAGGATATTCTGAATTTTTATCAGATTGAAATGAAAAAAATATGGAAAGATAATGAAAAAAATAAAAAATTTCTTGATTTAAAATGGGAAATGGTGTATAGTGGGTTGAGTTTGGAGCCGAAACATATTGAGGAAATAATGAAAGAAACAAATATGTCTCTGGCTGATACGATAGAAACCTTACTTTCCTTGGAAATGAGAGGCTATATAAAGAAGGTAAACAGAAACTATTATATATTAGTAAATTAGACGAGGAGTGTAAAAATGCCCAACTATTTAGTAATCGTAGAGTCACCGGCAAAGGCTGCTACTATTAAGAAATTTTTAGGTAAGAATTATGAAGTAATGGCATCCAATGGTCATGTAAGAGACTTGCCAAAAAGTCAGATGGGGGTTGACCTTGAAAATGATTTTGAGCCAAAGTATATAACAATTCGCGGAAAAGGTGATTTGTTAGCGAAGCTTCGTAAGGAAGCAAAGAAAGCTGACAAAGTTTATCTCGCAACTGACCCGGACCGTGAAGGGGAAGCAATTTCATGGCATTTGTTTCATGCATTAAAATTAGACCCAAAGAAAACCAGCCGTATCACATTTAATGAAATCACACAGAATGCGGTAAAACAGTCTATTAAAAATGCAAGAGAAATTGATATGGACCTGGTAGATGCCCAGCAGGTAAGACGTGTGCTTGACCGTGTTGTGGGATACAGCATCAGTCCGCTTTTATGGGCTAAAGTAAAACGTGGCTTAAGTGCAGGAAGAGTACAGTCTGTAGCACTGCGAATTATTTGTGATAGAGAAAAAGAAATTGATAACTTTGTTCCGGAAGAATATTGGAATCTGGAAGGAGATTTTCAGGTAAAAGGGGAAAAGAAACCTTTAAAAGCAAAATTCTATGGAACAACAGAGCAGAAGATTACAATCAGCTCTGAACAGCAGATGGATGAAATTATGAAAAAACTGGAAGGTGCTAAGTTTCATATTTCTGACATTAAAGTAGGAGAAAGAGTAAAGAAGGCTCCGGTTCCATTTACAACCAGTACACTTCAGCAGGAGGCGGCTAAGACACTGAATTTTTCAACACAGAAAACCATGCGTCTGGCACAGCAGCTTTATGAAGGAATTCAGGTAAAGGGAAGAGGAACAATTGGTATTATCACTTACCTGCGTACAGATTCTATTCGTGTTTCTGATGAAGCCGATGCAGCAGCCAAAACCTTTGTGGAAGCAAATTATGGAAAGGATTTTGTGGCATCAGAAGAAACCAATAAAAAGACAGGTAAGAAGATTCAGGATGCCCATGAAGCGATCCGTCCTACTTATGTGGATTTAACACCAGTGCAGTTAAAGGAATCGTTATCGAGAGATCAGTTCCGTTTATATCAGTTGATCTGGAAACGTTTTATTGCCAGTCGCATGAAAGAAGCTAAATATCAGACAACTTCTATTAAAATAGACGGAAACGGATACCGTTTCACAGCGGCTGCTTCCAAGTTATTATTTGAAGGCTTTATGAATGTATATACTGATGATGAGGAAAAAGAAGAAAAAACTGTATTATCAGATGCAATCAGCATGGATACAGAACTGAAGTTGAAAGAGCTGGAAAAGAGCCAGCACTTTACACAGCCACAGCCTCATTTTACAGAAGCATCTCTGGTAAAGGCATTAGAGGAATTGGGAATTGGCAGACCAAGTACGTATGCACCAACAATTACAACAATTCTTGCAAGACGCTATATTATAAAAGAAAATAAAAATCTCTATGTGACAGAGCTTGGAGAAGCAGTAAATCAGATTATGCTGGCTGGTTTCCCAACAATTGTAGATGTCAACTTTACTGCAAATCTGGAAGGACTTTTAGACTGTGTAGAAGATGGAACCGTACAGTGGAAAACTATAGTGCGTAATTTCTATCCAGATTTCAAGGAAGCTCTTGATGAAGCAGAAAATAAGCTGGAAAAAGTTAGTATTGAAGATGAAGTGACTGATATAGTCTGTGAAGAATGTGGACGCAATATGGTAATCAAATATGGACCACATGGAAAGTTTCTTGCATGTCCAGGTTTCCCGGAATGTAGAAATACCAAACAGTATTTTGAAAAGATTGGTGTTTCCTGTCCGAAATGTGGAAAAGATGTTGTTATCCGCAAGACGAAGAAGGGTAGAAAATATTATGGCTGTGAGGCGAATCCAGACTGTGACTTTATGACATGGCAGAAACCGTCTGGAGAAAAATGTCCACACTGTGATGGGGCATTGGTCGAAAAAGGAACAAAGCTGGTTTGCAGCAATGAAAATTGTGGTTTTGTAAAAAGTAAATAGAATGATTGTTAAAAATGAAACAATTTCGGATAAATACGAGGACAGACAGTTTTTATTCGGAATTGTTTTGTTTTGTGAAACAATAGAAGAATATGGATAGAAAAGAATAAATAAAACAGAAAATTAAGAAAAAGAGTTGTGCTTTTGTTTGAATTGTGATAAAATTTAGAAAACTGTTAATAAATATTCCTTTGTGGAAATGCAGATAAGACAAGACTAGAAGAAGGAGACAGAGAGATAGGAGGATAAAGATGAGCGTACAGTTGTTGGATAAAACAAGAAAAATTAATAAATTATTACACAACAATAGTTCTCATAAGGTGGTTTTTAATGATATTTGTCAGGTATTAAGTGAAATTTTGGAATCTAATATCCTGGTTATCAGTAAGAAGGGAAAAGTTCTTGGAATTAAGAACCGTAATGATATTACGGAAATTAAAGAATTAATCAAAGACAGTGTAGGTGGACACATTGATGAGATGTTGAATGAAAGGCTGCTCAATGTATTATCCACAAAAGAAAATGTTAATCTTGCTACATTAGGCTTTGAATTCGATAATGTGAACTGTTATCAGGCAATCATTGCTCCAATCGAAATTGCAGGAGAACGTCTTGGAACACTGTTCCTGTATAAGAATAATATTCCATATACAATTGATGATATTATCCTTAGTGAGTATGGTACAACAGTAGTAGGACTTGAGATGCTTCGTTCTGTAAATGAAGAAAGTGCAGAAGAAAACCGTAAGGTTCAGATTGTAAAATCTGCAATCAGCACATTATCTTTCTCTGAACTGGAAGCAATTACTCATATTTTTGAAGAATTAGATGGTAATGAAGGAATTCTG
>CAYTGQ010000005.1:0-33503 GCA_964437345.1 uncultured Lachnoclostridium sp.
ACATAACTCTTATTGTGGGAAGGTAGTGTAAAATGTGAAAACTTAAAGGTTTAACGTCCGTTCCATCTGCGGCGGCTTCGATAACGTCTGCGACGATGAATCATTTCGTTATAAAGAAGAGAGGAAATTAAATCTCTTAGCCAGTCTGGTCTGCCATCTGGCCGGTGGTCTGGTCTTGGTGGCTGTGGTGGTCTGGAAGGTCTTGGAGGTAGAGGGCAGTAAGGACCACGGCATGATCTTGGAGGTGGTTGGCGGAAATCGGAACCATTTATTTGCTCTGCCTGAACATCCCAGTTTTGTTTTTCCAGTCTGTTGTAAATGGTATCAATGATTGTACCTAGATGTACCTGATCAGGAAATGTATCAAACATACAGCTTCCGTCATATTCCAGCTTATCACATTCCTCGTCAACTTCACGCTGAATGATTTTCAATGTTTTCGAGCAGAGGCTTTTCATGTAATCTACATCTTTATCCAGTTCTTCTGCATTGTCATATCCATAGAATGGATATGCAGGAATAACTGGTTCGTCTTCTCTGTTAAAAAGTCTGTCGGAGAAATTCATAAAAACTCCTTATTTTCAGTTTACAATTAATATATGCATAATAAGAAAATGTTGTTACTTTATAAAAAAAGTGGTATTCTGATAAGAGAAGAAATAGTAATATAGTTTAGGAGAATTATATGCACAAACGTGTTTACAAGGTGATTATATTAAGTCTTGTATTTATCATTTCTGTGATATTTATGAGTAATAACATTAAGGAAAAAGAGGTTTCGGTAAAAACAACAGTAGAAATGGCAGATGCCAGACTCCCTCTTCTTTATATATCAACAGGTGGTTATGAAGTGAATCGTCTTCATGGCTATAGCAGTAATATTGATGCAAATGTGATTCGTGAAGCAATGACGCCAATCGACTCCGAGAAAGCGATAGAAGTCAGATTTGCAGAAAATGGAGCAACCATTCGTAAAATAAAGTATGAGGTTAGAGAACTAAAAGAGAATGAACTTTTGGATTCGGGAGAAATCAATGCACTGGATCAGATTGATGGAGGCAAAAAAGCTAAAATTAAATTTGATGCAGCATTAACTACTGGAAAAGAATATGCTGTGAAAATTACTGCATCTTTGGAAGATAGCAAAAAAATCCATTATTATACCAGAATTAAATATTATGAAACAGATTATTATTTGGATGAAAAAATGGATTTTATCAGTAGTTTTCATGAAAAAAGTCTGGATAAAGAAAAGGCAGAAGAGTTAGCAAAATATTTGGAAACTGATTCCAGTGCAGATAATTCTTCTTTTGCCAAGGTTACAATTCATTCTAGTTTTGATAATTTTAGCTGGGGAGTATTGGAACCGGAAATTATTACAGAAATCGTACCAACAATAAAAGAATTTAATACGGAAACTGCAGCAGTTCAACTTGCATATTATGCCAGAGCAAAAACAGACTCAGGAATAGAGAATTATCTGGTAAAAGAATTTTATCGAATCCGTTATACTCGTGATCGTATCTATTTGTTGAACTATGAAAGAACAATGGAATCTGTTTTTGATATTAATCTTACAAGTATGGCAAAAAGCGAGTTTAAGATAGGTATCACAAATGACCCGGACATGGAGCTGTTTACAAGTGGTGAAAACAATAATTTGGCATTTGTACGCCAGAATGCACTCTGGTATTATGATTTAGAAGAAAATTGTGCTGTAAAGGTATTTTCATTTCTGGATGAAAATGGGGATTATCTGAGAGAAGGTTATGATCAGCATGCAATCCGTATTCTGGATATGGACGAAGAGGGCAATATTGATTTTACTGTTTATGGATATATGAACCGTGGTGATTATGAAGGCAAAGTAGCGTTGGTATTATATCGCTTTTTGGCAGCAAGTAATCAGATAGAAGAATTGGTTTATATTCCACTGGAAACCACATATCAGATGTTAAAGGAAGAAATAGCTGGTTTTAGTTATGTCAGTGCAAATGATATGTTCTACTTTATAGTAAATTCTACACTTTATTCCTATGATATTATTGCGAAGCAGTTAAAGGAAGTTGCGGTTGGAGTCAATGAAAAGAATTTTGCTGCAATGATTGATGATGGTGGTCATGCAGTAGCGTGGGTTGAGTCTTTAGAAACCAAAAGTACAATGACCATTCTTGATCTGGAGACAGGCTTAGAAACAATTGTTGAGGCAAAAGAAGGCGAGTCAATTCGGGTATTTGGAAACATAGGTGAGAATCTGATTTATGGCTACGTTAAAAATACAGATATTACAGAAACAAAGGAAGGAACTGTTATTACACCGGCTTATCAGTTAGAAATTATAGATGGTGAAGGTAATATTAGAAAAACCTATAAAAAGAATCATATCTATGTAGTAGATGTAGAAATCAATGAAAATATTGCCAGATTAATGCGAGTTAAGGAAACAGATGGAAGATATGAAGCAATAGCCTTTGACAGCATTTTAAGTCAGGGCAGGACAGAGAAAGCCATTATTAAATTAGAATCCCGTGTAACAGAGGCAACGAAAACGGAGTGGTATATTTCTCTTCCGGTTGGTTTTACAATGACAGAACTTCCGGCTGTAGAGACGACTTCCAATGCGGTATTAAAAGAAGATACAACTCTGTATCTGGAATTTGATGAATCAAAAGAAGAAAAATATTATGTTTACAGTTATGGAAATATTATTGAATGTACAGAGGATGTTACGGAAGCAATTCTTCTTGCAGATGCCAATGTGGGAGTGGTAATTAATCAGGACAACCGCCTTGTATGGGAGCGTGGTGGAAAGCTGAATTATAAAACGATAGGACAGATTACAAGGGTCCCTGTTAGCGAAGCTGTGGACAGTATAGGTGCCTGCCTGTATATGGTACTTCATTATAACCACATTAGTGCGGATGCTAAAACTCTCACAGCAGAAGGCAAATCTATTTATAATGTAATGAAAGCAAATCTGCAGTCGCCAGTTAATCTGACTGGCTGTACCTTAGATGAAGTATTGTATTTTGTCAGTGCTGGCAGTCCGGTGATTGCTATGAAGGATGGAAATAATGCTGTTCTGATTACAGGATATGATGAGTCAACAATTACGGTAATTGATCCACAGGGACATTTATCTAAGCTGTCCATGAAGAGTGGAGAAACATTATTTGCAAATGCCGGTAATATATTTATCAGTTATATTAATTAATGTATAATGGCCACTTGTGGTTATTATCATAAATGATTTATCAATCAAGAGGAGGAAAAAATTATGGCAGGTTTAACACCACATAACAACGCAGTGAAAGGAGATATTGCAAAAACAGTATTAATGCCTGGGGATCCATTAAGAGCAAAATTTATTGCAGATACTTATTTGGAAAATGTAAAATGCTTTAATACAGTTCGTAATATGTTAGGATTTACAGGAACTTATAAGGGAAAAGAAGTTTCTGTTATGGCACATGGAATGGGTATCCCTTCTATAGGTATTTACACATATGAATTATTTAATTTTTATGATGTAGACAACATTATCCGTATTGGTTCCGCTGGTGCATTACAGGATGATGTTAACATAAGAGATATCGTAATTGGTATGGGAGCTTCTACAAATAGTAATTTTGGTGCTCAGTTTAATTTCCCAGGACAGTTTGCTCCAATTGCTGATTTTGGTTTGTTAAGAAAAGCAGTAGAAGTGGCAGAATCTAAGAATATTCCTGTTAAGGTAGGTAATATTATGTCATCAGACAATTTCTACAATGACGATCCTACTGCAGCAGAACGCGTTAAAAAGATGGGTGTATTAGCAACAGAGATGGAATCTGCAGCTCTTTACATGAATGCAGCGAGAGCAGGAAAGAAAGCACTTTGTATCTTAACTATTTCTGACCATGTTTTCAGACATGAAGAAATGTCTGCAGAAGACAGACAGACAGGTTTCAGAGAAATGATGGAAATTGCATTAGAATTAGTATAAAGTTCATATTGACCAAATGCTAATAATTTGGCAGCAATGATTGAAAAAAACAAAAGGCTATAGTATAATTGTGCTGTAGGTGGAAAGCACCTACAGCATTTTTGTGTTCATTTATTTGATAGTGGAAACCACGAAAATAGGAGGAAAGAGCAAGATGAAAAAGAGGATTTTGTCACTTTTGATGGTGACAGTTCTATTAATGATGTCATTAATAGGTTGTAGTGGTTCAGATGAGTCGACAGATACTACCTCAGAGATTGCAGTGGAAGAAGAAAACACAGAAACTCCTGCTGAAACAATTAAAATTGGTATGGTAACAGACGTGGGAGGCATAAATGATGGTTCTTTTAATCAGTCAGCCTGGGAAGGACTTCAGAGAGCATCTGAAGAATTAGGGGTTGAAGTGAAGTGCTTACAATCTGAAAGTGACAAAGACTATACTATTAATATTGAAACATTAGTTAAAGAAGAATGTGATTTAATAATTTGCGTAGGATATATGTTGGCAGATGCCACAAGAGCAGCAGCAGAAGTGTATCCTGAACAGAAATTTGCCATTCTTGATGATGCGACATGTGCAGACCTTCCAAATGTTACATGTCTGATGTTTCATCAGCTTCAGGCTTCTTACTTAGTAGGATATACGGCCGGACTGACAACAGAAACCGGTATAGTAGGTTTCGTGCTTGGTATGTCCAGTGAAACAATGAACCAGTTTGGTTATGGATACCTTGCAGGTGTTCTTGATGCTAATCCGAAAGCTAAGATTGAACAGGTTAATATTAATGATTTTGGTAACCCGGAGGGTGGAAAAGAAGCAGCAGTGAAGATGGCAGCCAACGGAGCAGATGTTATTTTCCACGCAGCTGGTGGTACAGGGCTTGGAGTTATTGAAGGATGTGCAGAAAGCGGAATATGGGTTATTGGTGCAGACTCTGACCAGAGCAATCTGGCTCCGGAAACAGTTCTTACATCTGCTATGAAACGTGTAGACAATGCCTGCTATGACATTATAAAAGCCTGTTTGGAGAACACAATTATTGGCGGCGTTAAGACATATGATTTATCGACAACAGGTGTAGATATAGCACCTACAACTACAAATATTCCGGAAGATGTTCTTACTGCAGTGGAAGAAATAAAAGCTAAAATTATTTCCGGTGAAATTATGATTCCTGCTAATCAGGCAGATTTTGAAGCGAAGTATGGCGATGTCTATGTGCTGGATTAAGAAAGAATAGAGAGCAAAAGTAATTATAAAGGCAGATGCGAAAAGCATCTGCCTTTGGTAAAGGGGGTTACATTTATGACAAATCAGGAATTATATGAAATGGCAGTGAAGGCGAGAGAGTTTTCTTATTCACCCTATTCTAATTTTAAAGTGGGTGCAGCATTATTGACAAAAGATGGAACAGTATACACTGGCTGTAATATTGAGAATGCAGCATATACACCTTGTAACTGTGCAGAGCGCACAGCATTTTTTAAAGCAATAAGTGAAGGCGTTATGGATTTTGAAAAGATTGCAATAGTTGGTGGTAAAGAGGAGATTGCTCCAATGACAGCACCTTGTGGTGTTTGTCGTCAGGTTATGATGGAATTCTGTAATCCTAAGACATTTACAATCATTATGCCAATGGGAAATGGAGAATTAGGAGAATTTACCTTAGAAGAAATTCTTCCATTTGGTTTTGGACCTGCGAATTTAGCATAGAGAGGAGAGTTACATTATGAGAATGTATGACTTGATAGAAAAGAAAAAACAGGGGCTTTCATTAACAAAAGAAGAGATTTCCTTTATGATTGAGCAGTATGTAAAAGGAGATATTCCGGATTATCAGATGTCTGCCATGCTGATGGCAATTTATTTTAAAGGAATGAGCAATGAGGAATTGACAGAACTTACATTAACAATGGCACATTCCGGTGATATGGTAGACTTGTCTCCAATTCATGGAATTAAAGTAGATAAACACAGCACTGGTGGTGTTGGTGATAAGACAACGCTTGTAATTGCGCCTTTAGTAGCAGCTTGTGGTGCAAAAGTGGCAAAAATGTCCGGAAGAGGACTTGGTCATACGGGTGGAACTGTAGATAAACTGGAGTCTATTCCGGGATTCAGAACAGACCTTCCGGAAAAAGAATTTTTTGATGTAGTAAATAGGATTGGTGTCAGTGTTATTGGCCAATCAGGCAATATGGTTCCGGCTGACAAGAAGCTGTATGCTCTTCGTGATGTAACAGCAACCATTGACAGTGTTCCTCTGATTTCTGCATCTATTATGAGTAAAAAGCTGGCAGCAGGCAGTGACTGCATTTTATTAGATGTAACAACAGGAAGTGGTGCATTTATTAAAGATTTTGACCAGGCGGTGAAGCTGGCGCAGACTATGGTAGCTATTGGTGAGGGTGCGGGCAGAAAGACGGTTGCATTAATTACCAATATGGATACTCCACTTGGAAGCAACATTGGGAATATCATGGAAGTAAAAGAGGTTGTTGAACTACTGAAGGGAGAAGGGCCGGAAGACCTGCGTGAAGTATGTCTGCATCTGGCAGCAAATATGCTTTATCTGACAGAAATGGGCAATATGGAACAGTGTATGAGGATGGCAGAGGAAACACTTTCTTCCGGCAAGGCATATGAAAAATTTATCGAAATGATAGAAGCACAACAGGGTGATTCTTCTTATGTAAAAGATACAAATAAATTTGGAAATGCAGAATATTATTGTGATGTGGTTGCACCGGCGACTGGTTACATTACGCATATGAATACTGAACAGTGTGGTATTGCATCGGTTGTTCTGGGAGCAGGAAGAGAAACAAAGGAAAGTGAAATTGATTTTGCGGCAGGTATTAAAATTCTTAAGAAAACCGGAGATTATGTTGAGGTAGGAGAACCAATTGCAAGTTTATATTCCTCCAGTTTTGACGGCTTTTCACAGGCGACTAAGCTTATTGTTGATGCTTATACAATCAGCAAAGAAAAACCGGAGCCTGAGAAATTAATTCTTGCAAGAGTAACTAAAGATGGTGTAGAAAAATTCTAGATACACAAAATGGTGTAAGGTTATCAGCCTTACACCATTTTTAATATTTTATTTATCGTGACAACGTCTGCTCTTTCTTTTCTGTCTGTCCATCTCGCGGTCTTCTACAAGCGTCTGAACGATAACAATACATTTTTCACGATCTGCGTCGGTAAGCTTCTGGAAATATCTCAGTATTCTTGCCTCAGCACTGTTTGCGTCAGGAGTCTGAACTACGTGATCAATTAATGAATCAATAGATACATTGAAGTGATCAGCAATTTTTGTTAAAACTTCAATATTAGGAGAAGATAAATCTTTTTCGTAGCTGCTTACCATCTGCTGTGTAAGTCCAAGTACCTCTCCTAATTTAGCCTGACTGATTTTTTTGTCTTTTCGGATACGCTCCAAATTGCTCCCAAATGACATACATAAGCCTCCTCTTTTGCTACAAATTACAGTAAAATTAAACTGGTAGCCACCCCGTATAAAGTAATACTGCCGTTGACTTCTAAAATAGTATATCATAAAATCAAGCAATAAACAATAGAAGTAATTTACTAGATTTAAAAAATTTACATTTTATGTAAGTTTATTACATTTTTTTCTTAACATATTTGTAAGAGCTGAAAAGGTTGTAAAAATTGTAAATTCATTGTAGAATAAGAGACAGAGAAAAAATAATTCCACAAGGAGAAAAAGTATGTACGATTCAATTATTATAGGCTGTGGATTTGCTGGTGCTGTAATCGGACGAGAACTGGCAGAGAATGATAAAAAGATTTTGATTATAGAACAGAGAGGTCACATTGGAGGAAATTGTTACGATGTGGAAGATGAACATGGAATTATGGTTCATCAGTATGGACCACATATTTTCCATACCAATTCTAAGGTGGTATATGACTATTTATCCCGTTTTACAGAATGGTATGACTATCGTCATGAAGTAGTAGGTAATGTAAACGGAGAGTTTCTGCCAATTCCATTTAACTTAAATACACTGGAGATGGTGTATGGCAAGGAAAAAGCAGCTAAACTGGAAGAAATGCTGATTGATGAATTTGGAATTGGTGTGAAGATTCCAATCTTGCAGTTAAGAAAACATGAAAAACAGGAAATTCGTGATATTGCAGATTTCGTATATGAAAATGTTTTCTTAAAATATACAATGAAGCAGTGGGGACAGAAACCGGAAGAGATTGACCCACAGGTTTCCGGACGCGTACCAGTATTATTATCCAGAGATAACCGTTATTTCCAGGATATCTATCAGGGGATGCCAAAAGATGGTTATACCAAGTTATTTGAAAAGCTTTTAGACCATCCAAATATTGATATACGTCTGCATACACCGGCTAAGGAAGTTATTGCTATTAAAGATAGCAAAGTGTATTATGAAGGTCATGAATTTAAGGGTAATGTAGTATATACAGGTCCGGTAGATGAATTATTTGATTGTGAATATGGAAGACTCCCATATCGTTCCCTTCATTTTGCTTTTGAATATTATGAAGAAGAATTCTATCAAAGCCATGGTGTTGTAAATTATACAGTTTCTGAAGATTATACGAGAATTACAGAATTTAAGCGTCTGACCGGACAGGAATGTGAAGGTACATCTATTATTAAGGAATATCCAATGCCTTATTCAGGGAAGAATGGAGAAATTCCATACTATGCAATTCTCAATGAAGAAAATCAGAATCTGTATGAAAAGTATACAGAAAAAGTAAAAGCTATTGAAAATTTCTATTTATTAGGAAGATTGGCTGAGTACAAATACTACAACATGGATGGTATTGTGGAAAAAGCGCTGGAACTGGCAAAACAGATTCAGGTATAGGGAGGAAAACAGATGAAATTATTAAGCGTAGCAATTCCAAGCTATAACTCTGCAGCATACATGAGCAAAGCAATCGAAAGCCTTTTAGTAGGTGGCGAAGATATGGAAATCATCATTGTAAATGATGGTTCCAAGGATGATACTGCTAAGATTGCAGATGAATATGCAGCAAAATATCCAACTATTGTTAAAGCAGTACATCAGGAGAATGGTGGACATGGGGAAGCTGTTAATGCAGGGCTTCGTAATGCAACGGGACTTTACTACAAGGTAGTAGATAGCGATGACTGGGTAGATGCCGATGCATTAAAACAGATATTGGAACTTTTGAGAAAAATGGTTCATGATGGAACTAATCTGGATATGTTAATCAGTAACTATGTTTATGAAAAAGTTCATTTGAACAAACAGAAAGTGATTGAGTATAGAAGTGCCCTTCCAATGGGACGAGTATTTGGATGGGATGATATTAAGCGTTTTAAAGTAAGCCAGAATATCTTAATGCATTCTGTTATTTACAGAACGAAAATGCTGCGAGAAAGTGCAATGGAGCTTCCAAAGCATACATTCTATGTAGATAATATTTTCGTTTATCAGCCACTTCCATTTGTAAAGACTATGTATTATCTGGATGTAGATTTTTACCGTTACTACATAGGAAGAGAAGACCAGTCTGTTAATGAAAAGGTTATGATTGGTCGTGTAGACCAGCAGATTCGCATTACAAAGATTATGATTGATGCTCATGACCTTTCTAAGCTTAAGAATAAAAAGCTTCGCAGTTACATGGCAAAATATCTTGCAATGATGATGACAGTGTCTACAGTGTTACTTATAAAAGAAGGCTCTCAGGAAAGTCTTGATAAGAAAGATGAACTTTGGGATTACTTAGAAAACAGTAATAAGCAGCTTGCAAAAGAAGTTAAGAAAAAAGTGCTTGCTAAAGCAATGCAGTTCTTCAAAGGTCCTGCTGGTAGAAAGATTATTATTTTAGGATATTCATTATCACAGAAGATATATGGATTTAACTAAAAAGGCTTATATAAAAATGGCTGTGAAGTTAATTTTTCACAGCCATTAAAATTATCTGGTGATTTTAATACTATTTGTTTTCAATATCCATAATCAGATTGACTCTGCGTTCGTGTCTTCCGCCTTCGAATTCAGTATTAATCCATGCGGACACGATTTCTTTTGCAACTTCAATACCAACTACTCTTGCACCAAAAGCAATGATGTTAGCGTTGTTATGAAGCTTTGTCATTTTTGCAGAATAAGCTTCGCTGCATACAGCGGCACGAACACCTTTTACCTTATTGGCAGCCAAAGAGATGCCAATTCCGGTTCCGCAGATAAGAACACCGCCGTCAACTTCGCCATTAGCAACAGCGCGTCCTACACGTTCGCCGAAGATAGGATAATCATTGCTTGGGTCCTTTTCAGGGTCATATCCATATACAACAACTTCGTGTCCCATTTCTTCTAAAAAAGCTTTTATTTCATTGCGCATTTCAACAGATGTGTGGTCATTTCCAATTCCGATTTTCATAAAAAACTCCTTTAATTATTAATTTCTTTTCCGTATTCATAGATTATATCGCTTGGTAAATCGATATAATGATTCCATAAAATCTACTGATTTCTGGAAAATTTTACTCCTCCTTCTGCATTGCTGATTATAGTATAACATATTTGAAGAAATTATAAAACCACATTGATTTTTACACAAAAGATTCTTGCGGTTTGGATATAACAATGATATAATTCAAAACGTTTGAATGAATTATATTTAAGAAAACAGAACTTTGAATAAATGGATAAATGGAGGATTTTATGGTAGGAAAAGTGAAAGAATTCCTAAAAGGACATAAACATATCTGGATTAGTGCTTATTGGTTTGTATATTTAATTTGGTTTTTGTTGTTAGAAATGAGAGAAGATATCGTAATGACACCAATACATATCTGGTTAGATGATTATATCCCATTTAATGAATGGTTTATTATTCCTTATTTATTATGGTTTGCATATATGGCAGTGACGATTGTATATTTCCTTCTTGTTTCAAAGAAAGATTATTACAGGGAATGTGCATTTTTATATATCGGAATGAGTATCTGCTTAATTATTTATATGATTTGGCCAAGCTGCCAAAATCTGCGAGTAACAGAATTTCCAAGAGATAATTTTCTGACATCATTGGTACAGCTCATTTATGGTATGGATACTTCAACAAATGTGTGTCCAAGTATTCATGTATATAATTCCATTGGTGTACATATTGCAGTTGCACATAGTGAAAAATTGAAGCAGTATAAATGGGTGCAGGCAGGCTCTTTTATTCTTATGATTTTAATTTGTCTGTCTACCGTATTTTTAAAACAGCATTCCGTTTTTGATGGAATAGCAGCAATGCCTTTGGCATTGATTATGTATATATTGGTGTATAAAGTAGATTATTCACCGGTGATGCAGTGGATAAAGGTAAAAAGAGGATATTCCGTTGATGAGGAAGTTCGTGAATAATAAAATAAATGCCCGTAGAATTTTTCTGCGGGCATTTTTATTATTCGTCTGAAGATTCTGAAATTTGGATAGTCTTGTTTTCTTCAACTGATTCTTTGTGTTCAGCTTCATCTGCCGGTTCAGCTGTATTGTAGTATTTAGCAGCCTCTTTATCTTTCTTTAAAAGCTTCAAAGCGTGTATTAAATAAAGAACACATACAATTCCCCATACAACACCATAAATCATATCTTTTTCCAAAAAGAATTTAATAGAAAGGAAACCTGGTACGACAACTAGTAACCAGTCCATTGTTCTGTTCTGTGGCATAGTATATTCCTCCTTTAATTATAAGAAAGTATACCGCAATCACAATGAGCCAAGGGTATGCTTGCATACATTTGGCGAATGTGCATTGATAATAGTCGCTTGCGACTATTATATCATAACAAAAGACAGCAGGCAAACAAAAAACGACCCCAACTTATGTTGGAGCCGTTTGAGTTTCTTCTTATCTATAATAGGAATTATTTCTTAGAAGCTAAATGGTCGCAGTACATGCAACGATATGTACGTTCTTCTTTATCAACTAATTTGAAAACGTGGTCTAATTCCTGTTCGATAGATGTGATACATCTTGGATTTTTACATTTTGCAACGTTTACAATCATTTCTGGAAGCTCTAAACGTTTCTTTTCGACTGTCTGGCTGTCTTTGATTACGTTAACAGTGATGTCTGGATCAATGTAACCAAGTACATCAAGATTGATATCGATATTATCGTTGATTTTGATGATATCTTTAGCACCCATTTTATTGCTCTTTACATTTTTGATAATAGCAACGCTGCAATCTAAGTTATCAAGGTTCAGATGTTTGTAAATCTGCATAGCTTTTCCAGCTTTAATATGGTCAAGTACAATACCTTTTTCAATACTATCTACTTTTAACATTTCTACTTCCTCCTATTTATTCAGTCCTAACAGAGTCATGATTAATGCCATACGCACGAATTTACCGTATTCAGCCTGATCAAAGTATACAGCTCTTGGATCTTTATCTACTTCTACAGAAATTTCATTTACACGTGGAAGTGGATGTAAAATCTTCAAGTCTGGTTTAGCAGCTTCTAACTTAGCGCAATCTAAGATGTAGCTGTCTTTTAAACGGAGATAATCTGCTTCGTTGAAGAAACGTTCTCTCTGTACACGAGTCATGTATAAGATATCTAATTCGCCGATTACTTCTTCCATCTGTTCAACTTCTACAAATGGAACGTTCTTCTTGATAAGATTTTCTTTAACGTAATCTGGAACCTGCAATTCCTTTGGAGAAATAAGTATAAATTTAATATTTTCATATAAGGATAATTGTTTGATTAAAGAATGAACGGTACGACCAAACTTTAAGTCTCCGCAGAAACCAACAACGAGATTGTTTAATCTTCCTTTTGTCTGACGGATTGTAAGAAGGTCTGTAAGAGTCTGGGTTGGATGGTTGTGTCCACCGTCACCAGCATTGATAACTGGAATATTTACATTCATAGATGCTACTAATGGAGCACCTTCTTTTGGATGACGCATTGCAATGATATCAGCATATTTTTCAACTGTACGAGCTGTATCGGCTACGCTTTCGCCTTTAGCAGCAGAACTGGAATCGGCAGATGAGAAACCAAGAACGCTACCTCCTAATTCTAACATAGCAGCTTCAAAGCTTAAACGTGTTCTTGTGCTTGGTTCAAAGAATAATGTTGCTAATTTCTTTCCTTTACATACCTCTGCGTATTTTGGTCTGTTGTTAATGATGTCTTCAGCTAATACTAACATATCATCAATTTCAGCCAGAGTTAAATCGGTTGGGTCAATTAAATGTTTCATGTTTCCACCTATTCCTTTCTGTATTATATTGTTTTTGGGCAAAATTTTTTTGCCGTTTTCGGCTTTTTTAATCGCTGTTCGGCAAAATTTTTTCTATTATACAATCGCAACCTTTCATTTGTCAATGACAAAATAGATAAAAAAATGGAATATTTTAATAAAAATCGGGCAAACTAACCAATGGGACATGGCTTAATAGAATAAAACAGGGTGGAAAAACTTAAAAAAATAAAAAAAGACATTTGAAAAATGGCTTAAAATAGGGATTTTTAAAAATCATGGGACAAAATAGGGTTGAAAATTTGTAAAAAACAGTTTATGATATAGAAGAAAAGAGAAAAAGTATAAATATAAATTGATTTTAGAAAGGCTCCTTTTGAGGCTGAATAAAAAAACTAAATTAATAGAAAATATTAAAAAAAACGCTGAATTATTCAAAAATTGATGAATATTAATGCATGCATAAAATGTATGTATATTCATCAGAAAAATACAAAAAATGATGTATAAAGTAATTTTATACAGAATAAAGAGTTGAAAATTGTGCACTTTTTCTAATTGCTCTCTAAAAGTTTTGGGTGAAAAATACAAGATATTTTTTAGGAAAAATCAGACATTTGAATTAGGTTTTATGTAAAATGAAATTACATCAAGTGCAGAACACACAGGTGTATAATGTATAAATGCAGAATATAATGTGTATATGCACGAAACAAAATGGAGAAAACAAAAAAGAAGGGACAACTTCTATATTATATATAGAAGTAAAACACTTCATTAAAAAGGAGGAAAAAAGAAGTGGCTGCAATTAATGTAAAAAGTGAAATTAAACCGCTTAAAAAGGTGTTATTACACCGTCCGGGAAATGAGTTATTAAACTTAACACCAGATACACTCGAAAGATTACTTTTCGATGATATCCCATTTTTAGAAGTAGCACAGGCTGAACATGATGCTTTTGCACAGGTTCTTCGTGATAACGGAGTAGAGGTAGTTTACCTTGAAGACTTAATGGCAGAAGTTCTTGATCTTAGCGAAGAAATCAGAGATGAATTCTTAAAACAGTGGATTAAAGAAGCTGGTGTTGTTACAGAAAAATGGACAAAGAAGCTTTATGACTTCATGATTGAATATGCTGGCGGAGATAACAAGAAGTTAGTATTAAAATCTATGGAAGGTATCAAGTTAAACGAAGTTCGTTATAATAAAGAAGATTCTTTAGTAGACTTAATCAGTGACAGTTCTGAACTTGTAGCTGATCCAATGCCAAACCTTTACTTCACAAGAGACCCATTTGCTTGTATCGGTAACGGTGTAAGCTTAAATAAAATGTACTCTGTAACAAGAAACAGAGAAACAATCTATGGTGAATATATTTTCAAATATCACCCAGATTATAAGGGACAGGTTGATAAATATTATGATCGTTATGCAGAATTCCACATTGAAGGTGGAGATATCTTAAACCTTAACGATAAAGTATTAGCAATCGGTATCTCTCAGAGAACACAGCCAGATGCTATCGAAAGATTAGCTAGAAAAGTATTTCACGATGAAAAGGCTACAATTGATACAATCTTAGCTTTCGACATCCCATCTTCTAGAGCTTTCATGCACTTAGATACAGTATTTACACAGATTGATTATGACAAGTTCACAATCCATCCAGGTATCTTAGGACCATTAGTAGTATACGAAATCACAAAAGCTGATGACGGACATAAAGTTACTAAGGTTGAAACAGACTTAGAAAGCATCCTTGAAAAACATTTAGGTGTTGAGAAAGTTACATTAATCAAATGTGGTGGAGAAGACAGAATCGCTGCAGAACGTGAACAGTGGAATGATGGCTCCAACACATTATGTATCGCTCCTGGTGTAGTAGTTGTATATGAAAGAAATACAGTTACTAATGCACTCTTAAAAGAAATGGGCGTTAAGTGCTTATCTATCCCAAGTGCTGAATTATCCAGAGGTCGTGGAGGCCCACGCTGTATGAGTATGCCACTTGTGAGAGAAGACTAACTAAAAAATAAACCAATCAATCATCAAATATTTTATTTATGAAAAGGAGATTAAAACCATGGCAGTTAATTTAAGAGGAAGAAGTTACTTAAAATTATTAGATTTCACATCTGAGGAAATCCGTTATTTATTAGATTTATCCAAAAACTTCAAAGATTTAAAGAGAACAAACACACCTCACAGATACTTAGAAGGAAAGAACATCGTATTATTATTTGAAAAAACATCTACAAGAACAAGATGCTCTTTCGAAGTTGCTGGTTTAGATTTAGGTATGGGTGTTACTTACCTTGATCCAGGAAGCTCTCAGATGGGTAAAAAAGAAAGTATTGCAGATACAGCAAGAGTTCTTGGAAGAATGTACGATGGTATCGAATACCGTGGTTTCAGCCAGGAATTAGTTCAGCAGTTATCTGATTACGCTGGTGTTCCAGTATGGAATGGTTTAACAGATCAGTTCCACCCAACACAGATGTTAGCAGACCTTTTAACAATCGAAGAAAAATTAGGACGCCTTAAAGGTGTTAACTTCGTATACATGGGCGATGCTAGAAACAACATGGGTAACTCTTTAATGGTTGCTTGTGCTAAAATGGGTCTTAACTTCACAGCATGTGCTCCAAAGGAATTATTCCCAGAAGATTGGTTAGTTGAAGAATGTAAGAAACTTGCAGCTGAAAACGGATGTACAGTAACATTAACAGAAGATGTTAAAGCTGGTACAGCTAATGCTGACGTTATCTACACAGATATTTGGGTATCCATGGGTGAACCAGATGAAGTTTGGGAAGAAAGAATCAAATTATTAAAACCTTACCAGGTTAACAAGGCTGTTATGGAAAATGCTCATCCAGATGCAATCTTTATGCACTGCTTACCATCCTTCCATGATACAAAGACAACAATCGGTGCTCAGATTGCTGAAAAATTCGGTATTCCAGAAATGGAAGTTACAGATGAAGTATTCGAATCTAAACAGTCTGTAGTATTTGATGAAGCTGAAAACAGAATGCATACAATTAAGGCTGTAGTTTACGCTACACTCTGCTAATCAGGTAATAATAAGGAGAAGAAAGAACCATGGAAAGTAAGAAAATTGTACTCGCATTAGGCGGAAATGCTTTGGGAAACAATGCGGAAGAACAGTTAGAATTAGTAAAAAATACTGCTAAGACAGTTGTTGACTTAATTTCCCAGGGTCATAAAGTTGTAATTGGTCATGGTAATGGTCCACAGGTTGGTATGATTAATTTGGCAATGGAACATTCCGCTACACAGGGTGGCGGAACACCTGCAATGCCATTCCCAGAATGTGGTGCAATGTCACAGGGTTACATTGGCTATCATTTACAGCAGGCAGTTCAGCAGGAACTGAAATCCAGAGGAATTCAGAAAGAAGTTGCTTGCCTTGTAACACAGGTAGTTGTTGATCCTGCAGACCCAGCATTTGCAAAACCAACAAAACCAATTGGTTCCTTCCTTGCTAAGGAAGAAGCAGATAAGATTGCAGCAGAAAAAGGCTACATCTTTGTAGAAGATGCTGGAAGAGGTTACAGAAGAGTTGTACCTTCTCCACAGCCAAAGAGAATTGTAGAACTTAATGTTGTTAATAAGTTAGTAGAAGATGACGTTGTAGTTATCACTGTAGGTGGAGGCGGAATTCCAGTAATTGAAACGGAAAGTGGCTTACAGGGAACAGCAGCAGTTATCGATAAAGATAAGTCATGTGCAAGATTAGCTCAGGATTTAGGTGCGGATATGCTTATGATTCTTACAGCAGTTGACCGCGTATGCATCAACTTCAACAAACCAGATCAGAAAGCTCTTGCAGAAATCAACTTAGCAGATTGTGCTCAGTATATTTCTGAAGGACACTTCGCACCAGGAAGCATGCTTCCAAAGGTTGAAGCTTGCATGCAGTTTGTTGAATCAGCAGAAGGAAGAGAAGCACTTATCACATCCTTAGAAAAAGCTGGATTAGCTATGACAGGTGAAACAGGTACAAAGATTGTTGCAAAATAAATAATTGTACCATATATTAAAGTAAAATAAATGGCAATGAGGGAAATGTGCTGATTACGGGACATTTCCCAAATGTCATGATGAGCTGGAATGTATACATATTGTTTCGGCTATAATAGAGGAGGAAAAACAAATGGAAAAGAGAGAAAAAAAGGGATTTCAGATGCCATCTGCATTTAGTATTCTGTTTCTGATTATTTTTGTATTGGGTGTTATTACATGGTTTATCCCAGAAGTAGAAAGTGCAACACTTTCCCAGATGATTATGTCAGCTCCAAAAGGCTTTGTAGATGCCATTGACGTATGTGTATTCGTATTATGTATCGGTGGTTTCTTAGGAGTAATCGCTAAAACAGGTGCATTAGACGCTGGTATTGCAACTATCGTTAAAAAACTTAAAGGTAACGAATTAATGTTAATTCCAATCCTTATGCTTGTATTTTCTTTAGGTGGTACATCTTACGGTATGTGTGAAGAAACAATGGCTTTCTATGCACTCGTTGTTGGTACTATGATGGCAGCTGGCTTTGATGCTATGGTTGGTGCAGCTATTATTCTTTTAGGTGCTGGTGTAGGTTGTTTAGGATCTACAGTTAACCCATTCGCAGTTGGTGCAGCTATTGATGCTGTTCAGGGTGCTCACCCAGACATCGTTATTAACCAGGCAGTTGTTATTGGTTTAGGCGCAGTTATGTGGTTAGTAACATTAGTAATGTCTATCGTATTCGTATACAACTATGCTAAGAAAGTAAAAGCAGAAGGAAGAACAATTCTTTCTGCAGCTGAAAAAGCAGCATCTGAAGCTGAATATGGTAAAGGTGTAGAAAACGATGTTCAGATGACAGGTTCTCAGAAGATTGCTTTAGCACTTTTTGCATTCTCATTCGTAATCATGATTATCTCCTTAATTCCTTGGTGGAGTTTTGGTATTACAATGCCAGAAATTACAGGTATCTTAGTAGGGCTCCCATTTGGTGACTGGTACTTCCAGGAATTACAGGCTTGGTTTACAATCATGGCTATTATTGTAGGTATTGTATGTAAGATTCCGGAAAAAGAAATCGTAAGCTCTTTCATGGCTGGTGCAGCTGATATGATTAGCGTAGTAATGGTTATCGCAGTATCCAGAGGTATCTCTGTACTTATGGGAGAAACAGGATTAGATATGTTCGTATTAGAAAATGCTTCTAACGCATTAGCAGGCGTTAATGGTGGTTTATTTGCAGTAGGAAGCTTTATCGTATACATTGGATTATCTTTCTTAATCCCATCTACATCCGGTCTTGCTGCAGCTTCTATGCCAACATTTGGTGCATTAGCTCACAGCATCGGATTAAGCCCAGAAGTTATGATTACAATCTTCTGTACAGCAAGTGGTATCGTAAACTTAATTACACCTACAAGTGCTGTAGTAATGGGTGGTACTTCCCTTTGTAAGATTGAATATCCAACATGGTTAAAATTTGTTATGAAGTTAGTTGTTGTAATGACTATCGTTTGTGCAGTAATCTTATCTATTGCTATGATGGTGCTGTAGACATATTGACTTTGAGTTAGAGTTTTGATGGCTCTCTTTTAAGCATAAAATGAAGAAATCCAACATATTGCAGACCTCTGTTGTATGTTGGATTTCTTAAAATAGATTGTATCGGAGAAAATCCTATGATAAGATAAAAAAGGCAGTCAGGTATTAGTATGCCTTCGAACTGGTTTGTTGACATAACAGGAGTGAAACAGATGGATTATAAAACAGAACTACAATATCAATTTTGTTCTCGGACAGATGATAGGAAATTCTGTTCTTTTGATTACGAAATTATAGAAACCAAGACGCGTCCCCTTCTTCATCAGACTTCCCGTTTTCTTTATATTAATAAAGGAAAAGGCAGAATAAAGATTAATGAAGAAGAGTATGAATTGAAAGAGCATACACTAGTGGGATTGCTTCCGTGGGATTGTTCAGAAATAACTTGTGTAGATGAAACCTTGCAATATTATGTGGTGATTTATAATTATATCGTAATCAATGATGTAATCAAGGGGTTATTTAATGTAGACAATCAGGAAATTTCTATTTTGCAGTATATGAGAGATTATCCGGTTATACATTGTGATGAAAAGCAGCATGAACAGATAAAAATAATTTTTTCAAAGATTCGTGATGAGGCAGGGGTGGAATCTACAATGGTATTCCCAGAGGATAAACCTTACCGCAGTGTATATTTGATTAATCTTTTAACGGAATTAATGGTTGTGGCTGGAAGAATTGTACAGGAAACTGGAAAAGAAAAGGGTATTGCTGTTTCTGAGGTAGATAAAAAGACTCACATTTTCCGTTATATTTACAGCCATCTGAATGAAAAAATGACACTCAGCAGACTGTCTAAAATCTTTTATATGAGCGAATCATCCATCAGCAAATATATTTTAGAAACGACAGGACTTACCTTTAATAATCTTGTAAATGAAATAAAGATTGCTAAAACACTGAATTACTTGATGTACACGGATTATACCCTGGAAGAACTGGCAGTTTTTCTTGGATATGTAGATGCAGCTCATATTTCCAAGGTATTTGAAAGCCGTATGGAAAGCAAAATCAGTGATTATAGAAAAACATATCAGACAGTTTTGAAGGTATGTAATATCAAAGAAAGACGTATGGGATACCGAGTGGTATCGTATATTGTTGATAACCACAAAGGTGAACTCACACCACAGGCGGTTGCGGCGGAATTTGATATTACAATTAATGAACTAAATAGGATTCTGCTTCTGCAGGTAGAACGTAATTTCTCCGAATTTCTTAATTTTTTGCGTGTGAATTCTGCTTGTGAGCTTCTTGTATCTACAGATATGGCAATTACTGATATTGCAATTGAAGTAGGATACAATACAGTTAAAACATTTTCCCGAAACTTTGTTTATTATAAGCACACAACACCAGGAAGCTATCGTAAGGAAGTAAAAGCCATAGAAAAATAAAACTAGTTAAAATAAAGGAGAGGAAAAGAGATGGCAGCAGAAAATGTATTCGTGGAAGTGACATATGATGACTTTATAAATATGAACTTTAAGGTTGGGGAAATTCTTGCTTGTGAAGAAGTTAAAAAGTCTAGAAAGCTTTTATGTTTCCAGGTACGTGTAGGAGAAGAAGTGCTTCAGATTGTATCTGGGGTAAAAGAGTACTATACTCCGGAAGAGGTAGTAGGAAAAAAAGTAATGGTGCTTACTAACTTAAAGCCTGCAACTATGGCAGGATTGGTATCTGAAGGTATGATTCTTTCAGCAGAAGACAGAAATGGTAATCTGTCATTTATGGTACCAGAAAGAGAAGTTGAAGTTGGAGCAGAAATCTGCTAAATGATTAAATAAAAATTACTTGCATGGACAAAAGTTTTGCGGTAGTATGTTTATTTATAAAATGCATAATTGCGAGGACGGTCTATGGAAGAAAAGGTATTGTTAGAACAAGAAGGAAATAAACGTAAAGAAGCGTTTAATGAATATATTCGAATAATAGCAGGATGTTTATTATTCTCTGTTTCTGTTAATCTGTTTGTAGTACCTTCAGGAATCTATAATGGCGGAGTGTATGGACTTGCACAGATTATCAGAACCGTTTTAATCCGATATAGCGATTTTAATATACCAACATCCTTTGATGTATCCGGTATTATTAATTATATTATCAACATACCGCTGTTTTATATTGCATACCGCTATATTTCTAAACAGTTTTTTACAAGAACTATTTTTTGCCTTACCGTGCAGACAGTATTTTTGTCAGCAATTCCGATTCTGGAGGCACCATTATTTTCAGAACCGCTTTTAAATGTAGTTGCTGGTGGATTTATGGCAGGATACGGACTTGGACTTATGCTTCGTGCGAAGGGCTGTAGTGGTGGTGTTGATATTTTGGGAATCTATTTCCTGCACAATGATATTCCGCTTACGGTAGGAAAGATTTCCATTATTGTAAATGCATTTATTTATCTGATATGTGCTCTTTTATTTAATCTGGATATTGCCTGCTATTCCGTTATTTATGCAGCAATTATATCCTATACAATGGATAAAACCCATTACCAGAGTATCAATATGCTTTGCTTTGTTATCACAAAGAATAGGGAGCTGCAGCATCACCTGACCAGAGTGCTGGGACGTGGTGTTACTTACTGGAATGGAAAAGGTGCATTTTTAGAAGCCGATATGGTTGTAAATGTAGTTGTTATTTCGAAGTATGAAGTGAAAGAACTGAAAAGGGTGGTAAACATTATCGATCCGAATGCGTTTGTGTTTATGAGTGAAGGAATTACGGTAGATGGTTACTATCTGAAAAAATTGTAAATATTCAGAGCCAAGCAAATTCATCAAGAATATGCGATGAATGCTTGTATTCAAAAGCGTATTTTTGCTCTGAATAGCAAAAAATATTGAGAAATTGGTGTTTCTCTAATGTGTGAGGGCGTGGATATGAAAGAAATGAATAATTCAAAAGAATCTAACAGCTTAAAAAATGTTCGTCAGGAAGCTATTTTAGATTTAATCGAAAATGAAAATATTTCAACACAGAATGAATTATCAAAACGATTAGAAGAAGAAGGATTTACAGTTACTCAGGCAACTATCTCAAGAGATATTAGAGAACTTCGATTGGTAAAAGTGGCAGATCCAAGTGGAAATTATCACTATGCAGTTGGAAAGCCAAAAGAAAAGTATCAGGCATCTCATAAGTTCTATTCTATTTTTCTGGCTTCAGTGTATAAAGTAGATTATGCGAATAATCTGGTCGTTATCCGTTGTTATACAGGAATGGCTCAGGCGGTATGTGCTACAATGGATAGTCTGGAGTGGCAGGGCGTTGTAGGAACAGTAGCAGGAGATGATACAATTCTTGTAGTTGCCAGAGATGAACAGACCGCTGCAGAGATGGTAAAGACATTAAAAGAAATTCGTTAAATAAGTATGGTTAGTTGAGAAGCATATCCCATAGGAAAAAAGAGCTAGTCTTTTTTTCTATGGGATATTGCATTTTCACGTTTTATGAAGTAAAATAGGTATATAAGGACATGAAGTTTGCAAAATGTGAAGTTTATGAAGATAAAGATTAAAAAAGTGCTATTATTGAGTTCTGGAATGGCTATAGAGAAAGACAGGAGGAAAACAATGGAGAATGGTATAAGTAGAAAAAGGTATCCTTTGCTTAAGATATTCATAGGTCTTATTTGCGTAGTTTTACTTTTTGTTGCAGGATTACTGGGATATCTGACTATTACAGAATACAAACCGGAAGAGATAGAAGAGCTTGTAGTAAATGGTGAAATGGGGAGAGAACTTTCGTTATCTGAAGAAATCACAGTAGTATCCTATAATATAGGTTATGGCTGCGATGGAGAGGAATCGGATTTCTTTATGGATGGCGGTAAAATGGTCCGTCCTGAATCTAAAGAAATTGTAGAGAAAAATATGAATGGAATTATTTCTGTTTTGAAAGATATAGATGCAGATGTAATGTTTTTACAGGAAATTGACATTAACTCCAAGAGGGCTTATAGTATAAATGAAGTCAAAATGGTGGCTGATACCTTTGAAGATATGGCTAATTATACATTTGCATATAATTATTATTGCAAATATGTGCCATTTCCAATTCCAAAGACTATAGGGCATGTAGAAAGCGGTGTTGCGACTTTCAACCAGTTTGAGGTTAGTGATGCAAAACGTTATAATCTGCCATGCTCTTACAGCTGGCCAATCCGATTGGGACAGTTAAAGCGCGGTTTGCTGGTTCAAAGAGTTCCAATTGCAGATAGTGATAAGGAAGTTGTATTTATCAATCTACATTTGGAAGCTTATGCCGATGGAGACAAGAAGACGGCACAGACAAACGTATTAGTGGATTTGATGAAGGCTGAATATGAAAAAGGCAATTATGTAATTGCAGGCGGTGATTTTAACCAGCATTTTCCAGGTTATAATACAGAAGAAGTATATCCTCTTATAAATATTGAATATTATAAACCAGAAACTATGGATGGAACCATGCTCGAAGAGCAATGGAGTTGGGAAGTAGATTTGGCAGTACCAACATCAAGATTGTTAAATGAACCATATAATCCGGAAAATAAGGATACACAATACTATGTAATTGACGGATTCATTCTTTCGCCAAATGTATCAGTGGAAGAAGTTAAGACTATAGATACTGGATTTGCATATTCAGATCATAATCCGGTATATTTGAAAGTGACTTTACAGTAAGTAGAATGGAGGAAGTATAATTATGATTAAAGAACGCTTAAAACAGCTTCGTGAAAAAATGGAGGAGCGTGGAATTGATATTTATGTGGTTCCAACTTCAGATTTCCATGAATCTGAATATGTAGGCGAGCATTTTAAAGCAAGAAAGTTTATTACCGGTTTCACGGGTTCCGCAGGAACTGCCGTGATTACTAAGGCAGAAGCAGGTCTTTGGACAGATGGAAGATATTTTATCCAGGCAGCAGCTCAGCTGGAAGGAAGCACAGTTGAATTGTACAAAATGGGAATAGAGGGAGTTCCAACTGTTACTGAATTTATCAAGGACAAATTGCCGGAAAATGGCTGTATTGGCTTTGATGGAAGAGTTGTAAATGGTAAATTGGGAAGTGATTTTCAGACAATTGCCAGTGAAAAATCAGGAAAGCTTTATGTGGAAGAGGATTTAATTGATATAATCTGGGCAGATCGTCCGGCCCTTCCAAAAGAACCGGCTTTTGTATTGGAAGAAAAATATGCAGGTAAGTCTGTAGCAGATAAGCTTGCTGATGTAAGAGAAAAAATGAAAGAGGCAGGAGCAGATGCCCATATTATTACTTCTTTAGACGATACAGCCTGGTTATTGAATGTTCGTGGCGGTGATATCAGTCACTTTCCGGTTGTACTTTCCTTTACAGTAGTAACAATGGATAGCTGCCACTGGTTCTTAAATAAAGAAGTATTAAATGATTCAGTAAAAGAATATTTGGATAAAAACCAGATTGTAACCGGTGATTATAATGAAATCTATGATTTCGTAGGTTCATTAAAAGAGGATACAGTTGTCCTTATGGATAAATCTTGTGTGAACTTCCGTATCTGCCATAGTCTTAATGAAAATATTAAGATTGTAGATAAGAAAAATCCAACCCAGTTAATGAAAGCAATGAAAAATGCTACAGAAATTGATAATATTCGTAAAGCTCATATTAAAGACGGTGTTGCATTTACAAAATTTATGTACTGGTTAAAGAAAAACATTGGTAAGATGGAAATTACAGAAATCAGTGCATCTGATTATCTGGAAGACAGAAGGAGAGAACAGGAAGGCTTCATAGATTTAAGCTTTGATACAATCAGTGCATATGGTTCAAATGCTGCAATGATGCATTATTCAGCAACAGAAGAGTCCAATGCAGTATTGCAGACAAAAGGATTTCTGTTGGTGGACTCTGGCGGACATTACTATGAAGGTTCTACAGATATTACAAGAACTATGTCTTTAGGTGAACTGACAGAAGAAGAAAAGCTTTACTTCACAACAGTTGCCCGTTCTAATCTGAATCTGGCAGCGGCTAAGTTTCTGTATGGCTGTAGCGGACAGAATTTAGATATTCTTTCCAGAGGTCCATTATGGAATATGGGAATGGATTACAGATGTGGAACAGGACACGGAATTGGATATCTGTTAAATGTTCACGAAGGACCAAATGGCTTCCGTTGGAAGATTGTACCTGAAAGAAATGATAGTGCAGTTCTGGAAGCAGGTATGGTTACAACAGATGAACCAGGTGTTTATATTGAAGGAAAGTTTGGTATTCGTACCGAGAATGAATTAATTTGTTATGAAGCAGAAAAAAATGAATATGGTCAGTTTATGGCATTTGAAAATGTAACTTATGCACCAATTGATTTAGATGCCATTATTCCGGAAGAAATGACTGGAAGAGAAAAGAAGCTTCTAAACGACTATCATAAAATGGTTTACGAAAAACTTTCACCATATATGACAGAAGAAGAAAATGAGTGGCTGAAAGAATATACAAGAGCTATTTAAGAGTGGTTATATATAAAAGCACAGGGAATTAACTCCCTGTGCTTTATTTTTGAAAATAATAACCTATAACTTCGAATTCTGTTTTTGAATAAATTCTAAAAATTGTTCCTTTGGTAATGGTTTTGAGAAATAATATCCCTGAATATAGTTGATTCCCAAGTCCTGCATTGTTTCGCATTGTTCAGCAGTTTCGATGCCTTCTGATACGATTTCCAACTCCATGCCATGAATCATCTGAATAGCAGCATCCATTACGTGACGTGCTTTGTTGTTACTAAAGTAGGCATTGGACATCTCACGGTCAAATTTAACAATGTCAACAGGCATGTCAATAATGTAGTTAAGATTAGACTGTCCGGTACCAAAATCGTCCAAGGAGAATTTGATACCAAAGTTTCTTAATAAATCCATATTACCAAGAAGAATTTCCTTTTCTTTTAAAGAAGCAGATTCTGTGATTTCCAAATTAATCATATCTGGATCAATGCCATATTCCTTCATGATGCGGATATAATCGGCAGCAAGATAATCATAGGAGCATTGTACCGTAGAAAGGTTGATTTCTATGTATTGGAAATTATATGGTCTTAAATCATTGTCATGAAGGAACTGACAAACCTGTGTAAAAATCATTTCGCCCAACTGAATAATCTTACCATTTTTCTCCGCAAGAGTAATAAAATCTCCTGGCGGAACTAAATTGCCCTCTTCATCACGAATACGAACCAGAGCTTCTGCTGAAGCAAAACATTTATCTTTTGAAGAATAGATAGGCTGGTAATATACCTCAACCCGGTTGTGCTTAATGGCCTCAGCAAGAACATGTTCCATTCGCTGGTCTGCCTGCATCCGACTGACAACTTCCTGATTTAATCGAAGGATATTAGTATCAGTGAATTCTTCTGCGTGCACACGTGCATAACGTAATAAATAAAGTAAATCTGAAGGATTGTCTACAATGGTACAATCTCTCATATAAATCCAGTTTGGATTAACTAAGCCGGTATCAAATTCCCATCCGGTCTCTAAGCGCGCATTTAACTCCGAAGAGGAAAGAGGAATGTTAGGATGTTCTCTAAACAGAATAGCAATTTCGTCTGCCGAATATTGAAAAGCATAAACACCATCCAGCTTATTAAGGTAATTGGCAACGCTTAAAAAGATACGTTCATTTATCTGATTGTCGCTATTCTTATCGAAGATGTGCTGGAAAACCAGTACAATCATTGGAAATGATTCTCCTTCATAAAATAACTCCCTCAGATGCTGTAGAAAGGCACTCTGATTAAACAGTCCAGTATCTCTGACAAGATAAGAACCAGGATTCTCAAGCATGAGATAAACTATCATGATACCCAGTGCACAGGCAAAACCTACCATTAATATATGTGGATTAAATGCCTGAATAATTGCAGCCACAAGCCAGATTGACATCCATAGAGTAACGGCTTCCCAGCGTCTTTTTAACATGTATTTCCTCTTGCGATAGTTAATAGTTAATGTAGAAGTAATGAAGAGTAAGGTAAAAACATATGTTGCCCATGTGCTTGGTCCATAAGTATAGACAACAGATGTGGCAGGATCATAATAATGATGGATAGGCAGTATATAAATCAGAATAACACCAATAATAGTAACGGTACGGAATATATTTGGAAGTGTCTTGTATTTTTCAGTATCAAAATATGCATCAGCACAAACATATAAAAGACCATGCAGACTTACACAAACAAGGAAAACCAAATAGGTTTTGCAAATATATTCAACAAGCCATGCAGGTATGGAATCATGATGTTTTATAGCTGTAATTGAGGCAATATCCCAAAAAAGGCATCCGATAGAAAAGAGAAGAGCTTTTTTGAAATTCTTTTCTGTCTGCAGATTAACTTTTTTTTGAAAATAATAGAAGAATTGAATAATTAATAATATAAATATTCCGCAATGTTGAGTAGTAGTAATCATAAGTAACTCCAATCTAAACGCGTTATCTATAAGCAAACGTAATGTTACGTGTTGAAAAGTCTGAAATCTCCTTGTTCTAACAGATATTTTATCATATTTTCAGCAAAATGACAAACAAAAATATGGTTATAATGTGAGTGCTTGTGAAAAAAAGTGAAATTTTCATGTGCATACAACCTTTTGAGGGTGCATAGAATGTACAAACAAAGAATGTAGGGGGAAGCATTGAAGGGCTATATCGAAGAAAGAGCAGTCAATGTGGCAAATTATATTATAGAAAATAATGCAACAGTCCGGCAGACTGCTAAAAAGTTTGGCATTAGCAAGAGTACGGTACATAAAGATGTGACAGAGCGGCTTTTGGTGATTAATTCTGCTTTGGCACATAAAGCAAGGGCAGTATTGGATTTGAATAAGTCAGAACGCCACATACGAGGCGGTCTTGCAACTAAAGAAAAATATTTGCACCAAAATGGATAGAAAGGAGGGAAAAGAAGATAAGTTTAACAGGGATAGAAAAAGCATGGTGATGAAACCATGCTTTTATTTTGTCAATATTATTATTTGTAAAGGCGGTAAAATCTAGCACTTGAAATAGAAATAGTGCGGTTAATTTTACAAACGGTTTGTCCACCCTGACTCCATTTCCAATTCTGTTCAATTAAAGTAACAGTGTTGTTATCATTTACTTTCTTGACAAGAGCCCAGTGGCTAGAGCCGCTTGTGGAAGAACAGGCAACAATATCACCAACCTGTGGCTTTTTAACGGATTTGAATTTGCCTTCAGAGGAAGAAGGAGTGCGTCCGCCAAAAAGGTTCATTACAGTAACACCGTGAACTTCTTTGTAATATCTTTTGATAAATGCAGCACAGGAATAAGTGGAATTACTTCCGTCATTGCCACCCTTACGGTATAAAGCACTCACTCCGTTAAGGGAGTCAGCTACAAATTTTTCCTTTGTAATAGTAAGGATTTCTTCTTTATAATTAACTTTTTCAGATTCTTTCTTGTTCTTTGGGGATTCTTCTTTAGCTGTACCTTCTGAAACAGTTTCTGTAATATCTTCTGTAGTTGTATTATCTGAAACAGTTTCTGTTACAACATCATCTATAACAGTTTCTTCTGCATTGACCTCTTCTGTGATAACATTAGTTCCTTCAGCAGATGCATAAGAAGCTGGAGTTGTTCCTAATAAAATCCCAGTGAGGGCTAATATTGTTAATCTTTTGTAATCTATGCTCATTTTTAAATGCCTTTCTATGTATGTAGAATGTTGCACTTAAGAATATAACAAAATCTTGAAAGAAAATCAACAAAAAGTTAACAATTTTGTAATAAATGGAAATATGCACAAAAACATCTGAATTTTTTATAGAAATTCACTAAGGTATCCAGACATATTTTCTTTGTTCATCATACGAACTAAAACGTCCCTGTCCCATAGAATGACATCATTGGCAAATGCCAGTTCTACAGCATTTTTGGAATAATTGGAATTAGTAACTACAAGCCCCATATCTGTCTCATAGTATGCCATAGAACCAATAACCTCCTGAACGGCCTTGACGCCAATGGTGTGTTGGTAGCGTTTTGCCTGTACGGCAATAGTTCTACCCTTGTAGCCAAGAATCAGGTCAGCACCGTAATCATTGGAGGCTTTGGTAGTGGTAACAGTGCATCCCAGGCTTTCAAAGTAGACTTTTAGAAAGCTTTCAAATTCTTTGCCGGTCATTCTGTCTACTTTTTGAAGTGAGACATGCATAATCCAGAATCTTCTAAATTTAGCAGCCAGACTTTTGATAAATATAACCAGAATGAGTATGACAGCAAAAAGAACGGAATAGAAATAACTGGAACCAGTAACATTTAACTGTATTTGTAAAAGATAGCCGGTCAGACAAAAAAGAATGACGGCTTCTATTAAAGTAAAAATTGCGTTTTGAATATAATACCTCATAAAAACTCCGTAAATCATAAAATAGAATATATGTTCTGTCTATAATAATAGCATAGGTTCAGTTGTTTTGTAAAGAGGAATAAAAAAGTGCTAGAAATAGTTACAATTGAGAAAAATTATGCTATACTTTATCTGGAGGAATAAGATGGTAAATATTTTGCGCCTTATAAAGAGGGGGACATGATGGATAAAATATCAAAAGTGGAAAAGAGACAATTTACAGAATTTGCCCGCCATATGGAGTACAGCTTTATGTATGCAGCTCGTTTCAATGAAGACTTTCCGGCAAAAATAAGCGAATACAGAAAGATTTTGAGGCTGGGAGAGCAGGGCTATGTCATGAATATAGAGATAGATTCTGTTGAAGAAGACAGTGGAATTGATTTGAAAAAAGATGATGATGTCATTTACCGCTATTTAAAAAAGCTTATTAACCAGCATAGTAATTGTGTGGTCGGACCAAGACTTGGGAACCGTATTCTTGTTTTTGTTGATACAGATGAGAAGAGAAATGCTGAGACAGAGAGAGAGTCCTTAGCAGATATTAAACTGGCAGCTCATATTATTGTAGGGCTGAGAGAAGACCTTAAAATGAGTGTATCAATTGGTCTTGGAAGTGAGAGGCCGGTAAAACAGTTCCATGTTTCCTATGAAGAAGCAGTTCGCTGTCTGCGATATCGTGATACTCATAACGTAGTTCGTATTCGAGATATTGAACGTGTTGACATTTCTCATGAAAATTATATTAAGCTGGAAACACAGATGCTGAAGAATGTTAAATTCGCCAGCAGTAAAACCATAGATTTGTTCGCAGAACTTTTGGACATGATCAGACCTCTGACAGAAGAGCGAAGAAGAAATAAAATTATGGAGCTTTTGGTACTGGCAGGTCATGAAGCAAGAATTGACGGACAGGATGAAATTGGTTTTATCAATTATGGAAGATTATTTGACCAGTATAAAAAAGTGCCCCCAGATAAACTGGAGATATGGGCATGTCAGAATTTTGAACATATTTTAACTAGCGTGGCAGCTAATCGTCAGGGTAAAAAATCAGAAAGTATACGCTCTGCTATCCGTTATATGGAAGAATATTATATGGAACCAATTACTCTGGAAGAAATAGCCGGATATGTAGGAGTTACGCCACAGCATTTTAGTAAAATGTTCAAAAAGGAAATGGGTATTAATTACATAGAATGGCTCACTAATTATCGAATGGATATTGCAAAAGAGCTTTTAATGGAAGGGAAAAATGCCATTAAAGAGATTTGTTATCAGGTTGGTTATAGTGACCCCAATTATTTTAGCCGTATTTTTAAAAAGGTGGTCGGAGTATCGCCAAAGGAATATGCGTCAAATACAATAAAACTGCCACACTGATATGCGTGGCAGTTTTTGCATAAGTAGTTTCTTTCATATGTAATAATTAACAGTAATAGTTAAATAACATTCCGCTGTACATGGTTGCAGAATATGGATAATTAATACCCTGCTTAGAATAATTAGGGTAAACAATCAGTTTTTTATCAACATAATCCATAGGATTGATAGTGATAGAAGAAGATCTTTTGGCAAGAGAACGGGTCATTCCATGTTCGGCAGAAAATAACTTCTGCATATCTCCTTCTTCAATTGCTTGTCGGGCAAGAGATTCATCAATCTGAAGAGAGTTATCTTTGTCAAAATAGAGTCCACAAGATTCCATTTCATTTTTATAAGGCATAAGACTTCGTTTCATTTCACGGATAAGCTTTGCAGAGTGTCCCTGATTAGAAGGATAATCTTTTGCTAACTGAATCACTTCATTATAAACATCTCTAAAACGTTCAACATGCTTTAAAACCTTATCGGCATCAGGTATATAGGAAATTTCCAAAGGTTCAGAAGTGACCTCATAGAAATCTAATTGCAGGCTGTGATTTAATACAAGGTGGTTGGTGAGAGCTTCATTATCTTCGCCAGATAAGGAAAACTGAGCATTAGAAGCCTCTCTTTCAATATGGTCAAGCTCATAAAATTCCACAAGTCCTCGCTGGTATTCAGGAGCATTGCTGTCTTCTAAAGTGAAAATAGGTTCTCCAATATTACCTGTAGCCTTTGAGGTAATAGAGAATGCAATATGATCTTTGTCAAGCTGCTTAATAGAAGCAGCTACACCAATATCAGATTTATTCATGAATCTTGCCAGTTTATTAAGAATTTCTTCGTTGGAAGAATTAGACTTAATATTAAACTGGAATTCATAACGGTTTTCTTCGACATTAATAACAAAGCTGTAAGAACCAGCCTTCGGACGTGCTCCTTCTTTTGGAATAGAACGGCTTGTATTAACCTGAGGCTGTGCAAGGCTTTTCAGTTCTACTGTAAAAGGCTCCGGCAGGTTGGAAATATCTTCGGATACAAAATTAACTGCAACCTGGTTTGGATTCTCAGAAACAGGCTTAATCATATTAAATGGCGATGTTTCCGGATTGCTGAGTTCAGAAATAACTGTATTTAATGCAATAGAGCTTTCTTTTAAGGAGATGGCAAATAACTGACTTTCATCAGATAAAGATACCTTATATAAAGGAGAGCGCTTGTTCATATTAACAATATGAGTGTATAAAGAACGCAGCTCGCTCTTCTTGTGTGTATTGTTAGATGCAGATGCCGGTTTAAGCATAACTTCCGGTATCAGATAATTATAAACACTCTGAATCATAGTACCTCTCCTTTCCTATTATATACGTATTACTTCCTATATATAGTGTATATGCTGTGCATATATACTATAGGTAGAAATGTTCGTTATTCTGAAGTTGCAATTAAAAAAATACACAATAACCTAATTTGATTATATCACCATAATTCCTGCTTGTCGATAAAAAAACTTGAGTTCCCGCATATTTTGGGAACTTCGTACCATGGCGGAGCAGGGGATGTATACGAGGAAGTTTTCTTGCTTCAAATCTGTAAATTATAAAAATCTTATAGGGATGTGTTTTTCGTTAGACAACATAGGACTATTAGAAACACTTATACTTTTAAGACGTTTGCCAAATTGCACCGCGGAAACTTGTCTGAATGGGTTGTTGGTAGTCACAGGTACTTTTAGAGGACGTTCCCACTAGACTTGCGTACTACAACGGTACTAAATGCCACAGCGTTATCTTATAAAATGAAACAAGCTAACACTGTGGCATTAAGGACCGGTGTACGCAAAGCTCCTCTAAAAGTACCATGTGCTACCTCAACCCATGAGTTTAGTTGTGAGCGGTGCATAATAAAAGGCAAACGTCAAAAGCGTTAGTGTTTCTTATAGTCCGTAAGCGTTGCAAGAAAAACACACCCTATAAGATTTTTAATACAGGTCAGTAAAGCAAGAAAACTTCCTCGAATATGTTCATGCTTCCGCCATGGTGCGAAGTTCCAAAAAAATTACGGGAACTCAAGTGGAAAAGTACTTGACTAAGTAAATGGAATGTGATATAGTGAACGAGCGAGATGAAATAGGTCTTTTTTTTATGCCTAAAAACTGAAAAATAATAAAAACAATTGGAGGTGGCAATTGTGCGTGTAAAAATCACACTGGCATGTACAGAATGCAAACAGCGTAACTATAACATGACAAAAGAAAAGAAAACTCATCCAGATAGAATGGAAACTAAGAAATATTGCAGATTCTGCAGAACACATACATTACACAAAGAAACAAAATAATCAGTTCTGTAATGCATGAAAGGAAAGTGAAAATATGGGAGAAACTGTAAAGACTACAGAGAATCCTCAGAAAAAGAGCTTTTTCAAGGGCCTCAAATCTGAGTTCAAAAAAATTATTTGGCCTGATAAAGAATCACTTACAAAGCAGACAGCAGCTGTTGTTGTTATAACAGTAGTTCTTGGTGTTATTATTTCTATTATTGATTTAGCTATTAAATTTGGTTTTGATAAACTTCTTCAATTAGGATAAGGGTGAATTTTATGTCAGAAGCTAAATGGTATGTTGTGCATACTTATTCCGGATATGAGAATAAGGTAAAAGCAAACATTGAGAAAACAATTGAAAACAGAAAACTTCAGGATCAGATCTTAGAGGTATCCGTCCCAATGCAGAATGTTGTTGAGGTGAAAAACGGAGCTAAAAAACAGGTTCAGAAGAAAATGTTCCCAGCTTATGTACTCATTAACATGATTATGAATGATGATACATGGTATGTAGTTCGTAATA
>CAYTGQ010000006.1:0-13599 GCA_964437345.1 uncultured Lachnoclostridium sp.
CTTCTGCCACACCACTAACAATTGTTGCGATTTTTTCTGGCACATTCTTACTACATGCAATATAGTCAAGGAAGAATAATGGTTCTCCACCTGCACAGGCAATATCGTTTACACACATTGCCACACAGTCAATACCAATTGTATCGTGTTTATCTAACTCAAACGCTAATTTTAACTTTGTTCCAACACCGTCAGTACCAGAAACTAAAGTAGGATTTTCCATATCCTTAAAGTTTTTCATGGAAAATGCTCCGGAAAAGCCCCCGATATTAGTCAGCACTTCACTTCTCATTGTCTGTTGAATATGCTTTTTCATAAGTTCGACTGATTTATACCCTGCTTCAATATCTACTCCTGCGTTCTTGTAATCCATTGTAATTTCCTCCTGTTATTTCATCTCGTTTATATATTTTTCAAATTTCAAACCCACACTACGCAGTTCTTTTCTTCTCGCATACATCATAACATATGAAATAGCTTTTGTCCCCAATTTGAGGCTTATTATTTTCTTATATTAATCATTAGAACAGCTAATCAAATAAGAAAAGGCAGGTGATTTAACTTATAAATCACCTGCCTTTTTACTCAGTGCATGGCTAACCTGTTTCTTAAAATTCACTGCTTTCTCCAACAATCTGTACTTTTAATAAGTTAGAGTTTCTTGATAAACCAAGAGGCACGCCTGCTGTAATTACGGTCAAATCACCATCTTCTACATGACCTTTTGCTTTTACTTCCTTAATAGCATGGTCAAACAATACAACAGTATCATCCTCTTCTCGTAAATGTAATGGTGTTACACCCCAACTGAGATTCAACTGTCTGCATACCTGTGGATGTGTGGCACAACCCATAATTGGACAATCCGGACGGTACTGACTGATATTTCTTGCTGTTCTTCCTGATTTTGTTACTGTAATAATTGCCTTGGCATTTAAGTCATGGGCAGTTGTACAGGTTGCGTGGGAAATGGCAGAAGTCACATCTGTCTTTCCATCTGTATCCATATTATTGAAACGTTTTACATAATCTATATCTTCTTCAGTACGTTCTGCAATGCGAACCATGGTCTGTAATGCTAATACCGGATATTTACCCGCTGCAGTTTCTCCTGAAAGCATAATTGCACTGGTTCCATCATAAATGGCATTGGCAACGTCTGTTGTTTCTGCTCTGGTTGGACGCGGATTCTTCATCATGGAATCTAACATCTGAGTTGCTGTAATTACTGGTTTACCAGCCTTATATACTTTTTTAATAATCATTTTCTGAAGAACCGGCACTTCTTCATTAGGAATTTCAACACCCATATCGCCACGGGCAATCATGATGCCGTCTGCTGCTTCAATGATTTCATCAATATTAGCAACACCCTGCATATTTTCAATTTTTGCAATAATCTGAACCGATTCACCACCATTTTCTTTGAGAATCTGGCGAACCTGATGGATATCATCTGCACATCTTGTGAAAGAAGCTGCAATAAAATCAAAACCATTCTTTGCACCAAAGATAATATCCTGTCTGTCCTTTTCACTGATAAATGGCATAGACACATCTGTTCCCGGAAGGTTTACGCCCTTATTATCTGATACAGCTCCATCATTCTGTACTTCGCAGACAACCTTTTCATCATCTTTTTCGATTACCTTCATGGCAACCAGACCATCATCAATCAGAATAAGAGAGCCAACCTCTACATCCTTTGGAAGACCTGTATAAGTGACAGACACTATTTCCTTTGTACCCTCTACATCTTTTGTTGTTAAAGTAAATATCTGCCCCTGCTCTAATGTAACTTTTCCGTCCTTAAATTTCTTCACACGAATCTCAGGTCCCTTTGTATCCAGCAGAGCTGCTACTGGCAAATCCAATTCATTACGAAACTTTTTTAATGTTTTTAATCTCTGGGTATGCTCATCATAATTGGCATGAGAGAAGTTAAAACGGGCTACATTCATTCCTGACAGCATCAGTTCTTTTAAAATTTCATCATTATCTGTTGCCGGACCAAGTGTACATACAATTTTCGTTTTTCTCATAATTCCCTCCGTCTTTTTAATGTTATTATAAACTCATTTTCCATCCCCGATACAATCGGGCTATTCTAATTTTTCGTTTGTGATAAACTAAAATAGCACCATGTATAGTGTACAATAACTCCTCTTCAAATTGCAATCCCTTCCCACAAAATTTGTGCAAAATAATCGTAAAAAAATCTTATACATTCTATCTATTGCAATTTTTTCCAGAATCTTGTACAATAGCGTGTACTTAAAACAGAGGGCTTAATTTATAAAATGATGTAAGGAGAATGTAAATGAGTAAGATTGCAATTGTGACAGACAGTAACAGCGGTATTACACAAGCAGAAGCAAAAGAACTTGGTATTTTTGTAATTCCAACACCTTTTATGATAAACAATCAGACCTATTTTGAAGATATTAACTTAACGCCGGATGAATTTTATAAAATGCTGGAAGAGGATGCAGAAATTTCCACTTCTCAGCCGGCAGTTGGTGATATCCTTGATTTATGGAACAAACTTTTAGAAGAATATGATGAAATTGTTCACATTCCAATATCCAGCGGACTAAGTGGTTCCTGTGAAGTAGCTACTATGCTATCTAATGATTACGATAGTAAGGTACAGGTTGTTAATAACCAGCGTGTCTCCGTTACTCAGAGATTATCTGTATTAGATGCTATCGAATTATCCAAACGTGGCAAATCTGCCAAAGAAATCAAAGAAATACTGGAAGCAACTAAATTTGATTCCAGTATTTACATAATGGTTGACACTTTAAAATATCTGAAAAAAGGTGGCAGAGTTACTCCTGCTGCCGCAGCCATAGGAACTGTACTTAACCTGAAACCGGTTTTACAGATTCAAGGTGAAAAGCTGGATTCCTATGCAAAGGTAAGAGGTGTAAAACAGGCTAAAAAAGCTATGGTTGAAGCGATTCAAAAAGATATGGACACCCGCTTTGCGGATGCAAAAGCAGATAAACGTTTATCTATCCATTTTGCATATACTAAAGACGAAGAAGCTGTTAAAGAATTCATGGCAGAAGCCAAAGAATTTTTCCCGGAATACGAATTTTATGCCGCACCACTTTCTTTGAGCGTTTCCTGTCACATCGGACCTGGAGCTATCGCAATTACTTGTACAAAACAATTAGATATCTTAAGATAATATCAATAAGGCAGCCGCTTTGCGAGCTGCTTTTATTAATCTTAAAAATATAGTTATTATCTTTTCAAAAAAAGTAGCTATTCTCCCTCTAAAATGTAGTTGCTCTCCCTCTAATATAGAGATGATAACTAGATTTTCTAAATTTTTTCTTAATTCTTTGCTTTTGACTATTTTTGTTATTTCTGTTGTGCTATAATGCCTTTGTTTCTAGATTAAGAATATGGATAAACTACTTATTAACATATATTTTAATTCAATCCATAAATTCGTATATAGGTAAAGAGGTCAAAATGATGAATAAAATTGCGGTCGTTACAGACAGTAACAGCGGTATTACACAGGCACAGGGCGAAGCACTTGGAATCTATGTAATCCCAATGCCATTTACTATCAATGGCGATAATTATTTTGAAGACATTAATTTAACACAGGAAGAATTCTACAAATTACAGGGCGAAGATGCCGACATTTCCACATCACAGCCAATTATTGGCGACATGCTTGACTTATGGGATAAATTATTAAAGGAATATGATGAAATTATTCAAATTCCTATGTCCAGCGGTCTCAGCGGTTCCTGTGCAACTGCAACAACTTTAGCAGAAGACTATGATGGCAGAGTGCAGATTGTTAATAATCAGCGTATTTCTGTAACACAAAGGGAATCCGTTTTAGAAGCAATTGAACTTGCTAAAATGGGTAAATCAGCCAAAGAAATCAAAAATATTTTGGAAGAACACAAATTAGAAGCAAGTATCTACATTACAGTAGACACTCTTCAGTATCTAAAAAAAGGCGGCAGAGTAACTCCTGCAGCTGCGGCTATTGGCACTGTACTGAATCTCAAACCAGTTTTACAGATTCAGGGCGAGAAATTGGACGCTTTTGCTAAAGTAAGAGGTATGAAACAGGCTAAAAAAGTTATGTTAGAGGCACTCCAGAAAGATATCGATACTCGTTTCGCTGAAGGTAAAGCAGATAAGAGCCTTCATTTATATGTAGCTCATACACAGAATGAAGAAGCTGCTCTTGCCATGGTAGAGGAATTAAAAACTCTCTATCCTGGTTTCAGTGTTCATATGGATCCACTTTCTTTAAGTGTTGCCTGCCATACAGGTCCGGGAAGTATCGGAGTTGGATGCGCTAATAAATTAGCAGAATTAAAATAAGTCAAATGATTATTTCAAATAGCACATTATGAAAACAGGCTATGGAAACTACTCCACAGCCTGTCTTTTTTATTATTTAGCACACTCTTTTCATTACATTATTTTATTGAAAACGTTTATTCCATTCCGCCATCAACTCATCCCTAAACTTAGGATGAGCAATATTAATCAGTGCTTTTGCTCTTTCCGCCAGAGTATGTCCTTTTAACTTGGCAATTCCATACTCTGTGACTACATAATCCACATCATTTCTTGAAGTTGTAACTGGCGTACCTTTTTCAAGGAATGGTACAATCTTTGAAATTTCACCATTCTTTGCGGTAGAGGTCATGGCAATAATAGAACGTCCATTTTCTGCCATGGAAACACCTCTGACAAAATCCACCTGCCCTCCTACAGAACTAATCTGCTTTGGACCAACTGTCTCTGATGCAACCTGTCCCATTAAATCCACCTGAACACAGAAATTAATCGATACAATATTCCTGTGCTGCATAATAATTGCAGGATTATTCACATAATTAATCTGATGCATCTTAATGGACGGATTGTTATTGACATAGTCATAAAGCTTCTTACTTCCCAATACGAAGGATACTACTGTCAAACCACGATTAATTTCTTTTTCTGAGTTAGTGATAACACCACTTTCAATCAAATCTACAATCTCATCGCTGAGCATTTCAGAATGAACCCCCAGATTTTTCTTATCCTTTAATGAAAGCAGAACTGCATCTGAAATGCCGCCAATTCCTACCTGTATCGTATCGCCATCATGAATCAAGGATGCACAAAGCTTTCCAATTTCACGCTCTGCCTCTCCAATATGAGGGGCTGGTAGCTCCACAATTGGTGCGTTATGCTCCACTATGTAATCTATATTATTAATATGTATGAATGCATCTCCCAAAGTACGAGGCATATTCTCATTAATCTGTGCAATTACCATTTTCGCATTTTCTGCAGCAGCTTTAATACAGTCAATACTGACACCAAAGCTGCAATATCCATGCTCATCCGGCTTGGAAACCTGAACCATTGCAACATCCAAAGGCAATGTTGTCTTAAATAATTCCGGAACCTGATAAAAGAAACAAGGGGTATAGTCTGCCCTTCCTTCTGCCACTGGATTTCTTGTAGCATTACCAACAAAAATAGAATTGTAATGAAAATGCTTTTCCATTCCTTTCTCTGCCAAAGGCATTGCCCCTAATGGCATTAACTGGACAATTTCTACATTCTCATACTGTTCCTTGTGTTCTGCCAGAAGCTCTACAAGATAAGCAGGCTCTGCCGAACAGTGGGAAATAAAAACTCTCTGTCCTGACTTAATATGAGAAATAGCTTCTTCCCCCGTAACCCTTTTTTCATTATATACTTTATCTATACTCATACTTTCTCCTTTGTACACTTACTTAGGCTCTATTATACATGATTTACTTTATTTGGGAAACAAGAAATTATAAATATTGGCAAATTGCATTATAAACAATCTGCTTTTTATATATTTTCTGACACAGAAAAAGCCGCCAGACATTGGCGGCTCACATTCTATCTTTCATATTCTGCAATTGTTTGTTCAATTCTATGTTTTACTTCTGCTGCAATTTCAGTAGTCTTCATATCTTTATATTCTTCATAAAGCATTGGCTTTAAGAAATGTACCTGTACTGTAACAGGTTCTGCACTATTAGTATCAAAAGGCTTGAAGGAATCAATCAGTGCAATCGGTATGATAGGGCATTTCGCCTTTGTAGCTGCCTTAAAGCTTCCACCTTTAAAATCCAGAAGCTTATTGCCCATTTTAGATCTGGTTCCTTCTGCAAAGATTACATAATTTCTGCCTTTCTGCACTTCCTTTGTAACATTAATAATAACTTCCATAGACTGACGGATATCTTCTCTGTCAATAACAAATGCCTTCAGGCAGGCAATAACCTGTTTAATAAATGGAACCTCTGCTGCTTCTTTCTTAATAACTCCTGAGCATGGTGTAGGGCAGACATCTACAATAGCCAGCATATCATATAGCCCCTGATGATTTGGAAAAAATATAAATCCACTCTCCTCCGGAATATTTTCCACTCCATGGGCTTCAATGGTTACATTACCTCCGGTATTTGCATATCTTACGATTTTCTTTAAAAACTCGTATCGTTCCTGTTCCGTATATTTTTCTACATGAGCTGCCATGTAACACAACTTAAACCAATAAAATGGTACACGAAAAAAATTTCTAAATACCATTAATAAAATTCTTTTCATTATGATACTCCTTTTTCTGTCTGTTATAATTTTCCTATCTGTACTAGTATAACAGCTTATTACCTTTTTCGCAAATCTTATCTATTTCATCATATTTTTCTTCTATTAGGACATCTTTTTTGTCTGTCTGTTCCTCCAGCATCTGTCTTCAAACTGAAGTACACAGTCACAAAACTGCCTGCAAATAAACAGACAGTTTTACCACTTCAGATAAAACTGCCTGTCTAAGTTATTCCATTTATTATGCTATCTTTTATTCTGCCGTATTAACATACCCTGCCATACAGAATGCATTTGGTCCGCCATGGGTTGTGATGACACCACCGGCAGTAAGCCAATTTACCTTCTTAAATCCTAATTCATGAGCTAACTGAATGATTTCCTCTTTTAATTCATCTGAAAAACCAATAGTAGAGCCTAACCAGATTTCATCTTTGTTAAGGTCATGCTCACTAATGTATTCGTTAATAAGAGATAACACTACTTTTCTCATTTTTCCACGATATTTTTTTGTTGCTTTTAAATATCCATCTAATAATTCAATTTTTGGATGAATACTTAACAAATTTCCACAAATAGCAGTAGCATTACTTACTCTTCCACCAGCTCTTAAGTAATCAAGATTACTTGGAGTAAAACACATTCTTACAGAATCAGCAATTCGAACAGCTGCTTTCTCTACTTCTGCCACAGTCCATTCTGGATGAGCCTTTAATTCCTGTGCCATTCGGATAACGGCTGCACACTGGCCAATTGTAACCTGTTTTGTATCAATAAATGAAATATTTTCATTGTCTTCTGCTGCCAGCTTTGCACTTTGATAAGAACAGGTTGTCACTGCTGAATATGCCATATACACAATGTGACAGCCTGGATGCTCTTCAAAAACCTTATTGAATACTTTTTTGAAATCTTCCGGATTACTTCCACTTGTCTTTGGAATCTTTCCTGTTTTTTCATAATAATCACAAACATCTATTGGTGGAAATGTTCCATCATCCTTTGTTTCATCCCCGAAAGTAACGTGCATCGGAACAATATAAATTCCGTATTCTACAGCTAATTCCTTGGAAATATCTGACCCTGTTTCAGCTACAATAATATATTCCCTCATGGCAAATCTCCTCATATTATTTTATATACAACAAGGCAGTTTTGCCATTTCTGGCAAAGCCGCCTGTTATTTTCTATGTTTATATTATGAACATAATTCCTCAGTTAATGCTAACACCTGATCTGCAATTTTTTCTCTCTGTCGTCTTGTTATCTTTTTATATACCGGATAAGCCATTGCAATTATCATCATTCCAACAATCCCAACAACAATTCCTATCATGAATACAGACACGGAAGTACTCCATACCATAGTGCAGCACATACCAATTCCAAGAAGAAGAGAACCAATAACTCCTAATACCAGTGATACAATCATTCCCGGTTTTTCCGCATTTCTATCAAGATTCCTTAGCATTTCCATTTTATCCTCTTCCTTAGGAAGATATTTTTTTCTGATTTCTTCAACTTCTTTCTGCTGCTTTGCAGAATATGTGTATTCAAAATATTGGCTGTTGTCCATTGTATTGCTTGCCATAATTGCTGTCCTCTTTCCCTATACTGCTGCTTTTCTTATCTCTTTCCTGCATTCATGCTGTTTTCAAGGCTCTTCTTTACAATATCATTAGTTGCTTCCATGCTCATCTTAGCATAGTCATTCTGTACAGGATTACCTGCAACACTATTCTTAATGATATCTTCCTGAGCTGTTTTTCTTGCTTCAGCTTCTTCCTGCATTTTTGTTTCTCTTTCTTTCTGCTCGTTAACCATTCTTTCTTTTGCTTCTTCTGTAGTTTCACCATCTCTTGCTAAGAATGTATCAACGAATTTATCGCTCATCTTCTGGAAACCACCAACTACGCTGTTTTCGATTTTCTTGTAAGCTCCTTCAGCATCTTTTCCCATTTTATCTACTGCGTTTCCAGCTACCTTTTCGAAACCATCTACTACTGTGTTTTCTACTGTTTTATATCCTTCTACTACAGTTTCTTCTACTTTCTTGTAACCACCAACTACTGTATCTTCGATTGTTTTGTAAGCTCCTACTACTGTTTCCTCGATTTTCTTGTTTGTTTCTGCAAATTTAGACATTTCTATTTCCTCCTGATTTTTAATTTTTGTTATTTTTTATTTGTTGTTTCACTTGATGATGTTATTCTACTAAGGGATTGTTTGTGAAATTTAAAAGAAATGTTAAAGTTTTGTTAAATGTGAAAAGCGTGAAAACTTAAATAATCAAGTTTTCACGCTTTTATATGTTTTTTCTATTCTAATATATCTACTTTCCGCGAACAACAACCTGTCCATTGCACTCCATAACCGCCTCTTCCATAATAATCTCATCCACACTGTCTACTGTAATTGTACCGGATTTTGGATTCTTAATGGACATTACATTACCAACAACATCCGCTTCCACGTCAGAATATTCAAAAGAAAGGTCTGTATCTTCCATTGTACAGTTAATCAATTTCAGATTTTTACAATAGCAAAGTGGCTGTGTTCCAATAATCTTGCAGTTAATCAGTGTTAATCCGTCTGAGAACCATGCCAGATATTCTCCTTTTACTATACTGTCCTTTACAGTCACATTTTTACTATGCCAGAATGCATCCTTTGTATCCAGATTACAATTCTCAATTACCAGATTTTCCATGTACTGGAAGGAATATTTTCCTTTCATATTTACATTAGAGAGCTTTACATTTTTACTGTCAAAGAATATGTATTCTGAATTAATAGTAGTATCTTCCATTGTGATACCATTACATTTCCACCCAAATTCAGGAGAATTAATGTCACAGCCCTTTAATGTAATATCTTCACATTCTCTGACTACTTTAATTCCATGAAGCTTGCTATTCACAATCTCTCCGTGCTTTGCGTACCAAATTGCAGCTCTTGTCAGCTCATCCATAGCCGAATCAATTAACTTAAATCCTTCCACATGCCACAATGGATAACGAAGAGAAAATTCACATTTCTCTACTGTAATATTACGGGCTTCCTTTAATACGGACTCCCCATCCTCCGGCCCTGCAAAAATACAATTATGAACCTTGCTGTTCTGTAAGTGGTATAAAGCTCTTTCTACGTCAAACTGCTGCCCCTCTATAATTTCATTATATGTATATTCCATTTTTATCCTCCAAAAAAAAGTTTCGCTTGCAAAACTCTCCTCGCCTATAAAGAAATAAAACCTGTGAAATCCTTATAGTAGATTTCACAGGCTTCATTGTATCATTATTTCATCATCTGTGCAATGTATTCCTTGCGTCCGATTTCATTCAACTTATCATCTTTTGCAACTACACCGCTTTTCATTTCCTGTTCATAAGCAGCTAACTTTTCACGAAGACTCTTATCACTGATGGCTAACATCTTAGTTGCCAAGATACCTGCATTGGCTGCTCCATTAATAGCTACTGTTGCTACCGGAATTCCGGATGGCATCTGTACGATTGAGTAAAGGGAATCTACTCCGCCTACAGATGGTGTCTGAATTGGAACACCGATAACCGGAAGTCTGTAAAGGGCTGCACACATCCCCGGAAGATGAGCCGCACCGCCTGCTCCGGCAATAATTACTTCAATTCCTCTCTCTTCTGCTGTTGTTGCATAGTCCATGAAAATATCCGGCATTCTGTGTGCAGAGATAATTCTCATTTCATATTCAATTCCAAACTTTTCTAACATATCGCAAGCTTTGCTCATAATTGGAAGATCAGAATCGCTTCCCATTAAAATTCCTACTTTTGGCATGGTAAATTCTCCTTTATCATCATAAGTTAAAATAATGGTTCAATTTCAATAAAGCATTCTCTTAATAAGAACACCTGTCTAAAATATAACTGATTCTTCTTTTCTTGTAAAGAATTCTGCTCACAAGGAATTTTCATATCATTTATAAGTCTTTCTTATGGATCCTCACATAATTCTTTGTACACTTATTATGCTCTACACATTTTCCAATTACTCCCCCGAAAGCACCTCATCAAGGATTTCTGCCATTGGCTCCAGTGCATTCATAGCTTCCTGGGAGCTGTTATTTTGATTTCCCAATTCAACAAGTAGTGATCTTTCCCTCAAATGAAGATTATAACGATATCCTTTCAAATAATTCGGTCTTGTCAAAGTTGGATATAATTCCATTGCTTTTAGCTTTAACTGCAGACTGAATGCCAGATTGCCCTCTAATTTAGGATTATTCAAATAATCAATAGCCCCTTCCTTATTTCTGCTAAGACCATTAAAAAGCATAAATTTGGCTGTTGTTCTCCCATTAATAACTGTCGTCCTCTTATCTTCACTGCCAATTCCATCTCTATGTAAATCAATAATTACCTGAATAGAGGGATACTTTTCCAACGTCTTCTTTATCCCCTCCAAAGACTGGTTATATGCCTGATTTCTATCTACTGACCCATCTACCATGTCATAGGGTGTTTCATCATGAATTACTACATATCCATATTCCTCTTCCAGAATTTCCGCCAGCTTTTCTCCCACTTCTATAATCGAAACTTCTCTTCCTGTAACACTATTTGTAAATCCCTCCGTTGCTCCGTGCGTATGATAAATCAGAATCTGTGGCTCGTCTTTTTTCTTTAAAGTCATATCACGTTCCAACAACTCTTCTACTTGAAACAAAGAAACATCTACTGAAGTGGTGGAATCAACAATATAAAAATTTTGCAGTAAATAATCTGTATTTAACCCTTCCTTTAACTTCTCTATTTTGCTGGATGCCGATGCCATGACTGCCTCGGCATCTTCCTCTTCCATGTATTCTGTTGTTTCATCCTCATAATATCCTTCCGCTGCCACAAATGGAAAATCCTTCTGTAAAACCTCCTGCTGCAGAAGGATTTCTCCTGCTTCCAGCTGCATTTCTTTTGTATCTGCCATAGCACTTTGTATGCTTATATCCTCCATATATTCTGCCAGATTCCATGCAAAATCAAATCCCCACTCCTGTCCTCTTGACTCTGCTGTTATCTCATCACTTCCATAATCCAAAAATGGACTTTCCAGTCTGATAAGACCAACTGTCATATTTTCTAACAGTTCTCTTTGATACTCCTCACATTTTTCCGCAAACTCTACTTGAGCAATGCTGCTTCCTTTTACAATAATGAAAGACGATAAAATGAAAATACCTGTCCAAATAATGAACAAAACTATTTTCCAGACATTTTTATATTTAATAGGAATTTTCAAACACATTACCTCTCAATAACCAAGTTTTTCACTCCTATAAATATATTCCTTTTACATACTAATTATTCTTAGGTACAAAGCAGTCATTCAGTGCTTCTGATATAATAAAGCTCATATGCTTTACCGCTTCATCTACGTCATTTGGGGTTACAAACATGTTTTTTACATTGTTCTGACTAATTTCGCTAATAAAAGTATAGATTTCTTTTTCTGAATATCCCTGTGTTCTAAGTGCCTGCTCCAAGTGGTCTTCTACAATAGTTCCTGCATCTACTACAGTTGGTACTCCAATGGCAACAACAGGGATTCCAAGACTTTCTTTATTAAGTGCATTGCGATTATTTCCAACCCCTGAGCCAGGGCTGATTCCTGTATCTGTAAGCTGTATTGTACAGTTAAGTCTTTTCACACTTCTTGCCGCCAGTGCATCAATTACAATAATCAAGTCTGGTCTGACTTCTTCCACAATTCCTTTGATAATCTCCCTTGTTTCCATGCCTGTCTGTGCCATAACCCCTGGTGCCAGCGCTGTTACAGTATTCATATTATGCTTCGTCTTAAACTCTTCACCAAATTCTCTGATTAAATGTCTTGTTGTAAATATCTCATCAATTACCTGAGGTCCTAATGCATCTGGTGTTACTTCTCTGTTTCCTAATCCCACAATAAATACGGATTTTTCCTCAATATCCGGAACAAGCTCCTTTACATATTTTTTCAGCTTCGAGATAAATTTTTCCTCGTTCTTTCCCTGCATATCTGAAATACTGTCAGCTTCTATTGTAATATAAGTTCCAACAGGCTTGCCCATTGCCTTTGCTCCCTGTACATCTTTAATTACAAGTCGGGTTATCTCCATTCCATTTTCTGTATCCGTGTCTTTTTCCAAAATAACACCCTGAATCTCTTTATCATCTTCTGGAATACTCTCCCTCACTTCTAAAGCCAAATCTGTTCTTTTCATAATTACTTTCCTTTCCTGACATATAACCTAAAACTCTTATGATGTCAGCCGTCCGTCAGTTGTTACTCATAGTTTTTCCAATAAATTTACTTTTATGTATTGACATCTCGCAAATCTTGTTTTATACTAACAAAGTATGTTTGCAAAGAACGCTCCGTGTCTCCGGGTCTTTTGCAACGGGACTGGTTACCTTTCCGCGGGTAGTTGGTCATATTGATATTAACAACTATTTTATTAATTATTATTTGTATTATTTTTGGAGGTATAACAAATGGCAAACATTAAATCCGCAAAGAAAAGAATCATCGTTAATCAGACAAAGGCTGCTAGAAACAAAGCTATCCGTTCTAGAGTAAAGACAGCTATTAAGAAAGTAGACGCTGCTATCGCTGCTAATGATAAAGTAGCTGCTGCAGAAGCTTTAAGAAATGCTACATCTGAAATCGAAAAGGCTGTAACAAAGGGTGTATATCACAAAAACACAGCTGCAAGAAAGATTTCTCGTTTAAGCCTTGCTGCTAACAAACTTGCTTAATTTTAGCGAATATAGATTTATATTTTAACCCATAAATTTAAGGCTAAAAGCAATATGCTGCTATTACTTTTAGCTTCGTGAATAAAAAAGAAGAACCTGTCGGGTGTGGACAGGTTCTTCTTTTTTGTAACATCTATATTTTTCAAACTAACAGATGCTCGTAATAACAGAGATTTCCTAAACAGGGTGTTATGCA
>CAYTGQ010000006.1:13699-32028 GCA_964437345.1 uncultured Lachnoclostridium sp.
GGGCATCCAAGCGAAAGTGTCCCTGTGTGGAAACTCTGCTACTGAGAGCATCGTCCGTTCAATCACTATTTAATTATAACTTTTATGCACTCCGGTAATTGAAAAAATAACCCATTCCGCAATATTCGTTGCATGGTCTCCAATACGTTCAAAATATTTTCCTACCATTAACAAATCTGCTGCCTGTTCCCCACATTCCGGATTTTTGTTTATTTCCTGAATCAAAGTCTTTCTGATGATAGCAAATAATTCATCTACTGTATCATCCATGTCAATAACTGCCTGTGCCAGTTCCAAATCTTTTTCTACAAAGGCCTCTACACTCTTCACTACCATAATGGTTGTTTCCTTTGCCATCTTCTGAATCAGTTCCAGATTATTGATATATGGTGTTCCAGCCAGTAAAATTGTAATTTCAGAAATATCTGCCGCATGATCCCCGATACGTTCCATGTCTGTAATCATTTTAAGAGCTGCAGAAATCAATCTTAAATCTCTTGCAACCGGCTGCTGCTGAAGCAAAAGCTTCATACAAAGATTTTCAATTTCACTTTCCTGATGATTAATCTCCTCGTCAAATGCAATGGCCTTCTTCGCCTTTTCTACATCCTGCTTCACCAGAGCACTAACTGCCATTTCTATTGCTTCTTCGATTAAATTACCCATCTGAATCAATTCGTCATTAAGCTGCTCTAACTGTCTGTCGAAACGATTTCTCATTAACCAAACCTCCCTGTAATATAATCTTCTGTTCTCTTATCCTGTGGCATCGAGAATATTTTCTCTGTATCTCCCGCTTCAATTATTTCTCCCAATAAGAAAAATACTGTTTTATCTGAAATACGGGTTGCCTGCTGCATACTATGTGTAACCATGACAATGGTATACTGTTTCTTTAGTTCAATAACCAAATCTTCGATTTTAGATGTAGATATTGGGTCCAACGCAGACGTTGGCTCATCCATCAAAATAACTTCTGGTTCTACCGCCAATGCTCTGGCAATACAAAGTCTCTGCTGCTGTCCACCAGAAAGTCCCAATGCGCTTTTATTCAATCTATCCTTTAACTCATCCCAGATAGCTGCACTTCTGAGAGACTTTTCTACAATCTCATCTAATTTAGCCTTGGAACGAATGCCATGCGTTCTTGGGCCAAATGCAATATTATCATAAACACTCATCGGGAATGGATTTGGTTTCTGGAATACCATACCTACTCTTTTACGAAGAAGATTAACATCCATATCTCCATAAATATTTTCTCCATCAAGTTCTACCTTTCCAGTAATTTTGCAGCCTTCCACCAAATCATTCATACGATTTAAGGTTTTTAAAAATGTAGATTTTCCACAACCGGAAGGCCCGATAAAGGCTGTGATTTTATTTGCTTCAATTGCCAGGTCAAGACCTTTTAATGCATGAAAATCATCATAATACAAATTTAAATTTTCTACTTTAAACTTATCCATGTCATTCTCCTATATTTCACGTTCTGCCGCTTTAGCGGCTTTTAGTTACCTTTTCCAATCTTCTTTGCCACCAAACCAGAAAGGCCGTTGATTGCCATGACAATTAAAAGCAACACAACTGCTGTAGCATATGCTGCATCCATATGAAGTCCCTCTCTGGAAAGAGAATACATATGCACTGCCAAGGTTCTTCCTGATGATGTAAAAATATTCGTTGCCACATCGGCTACCGTTCCCGCTGTATATATTAATGCCGCTGTTTCTCCTACAATTCTTCCAATTGCTAAAATAACTCCAGATAAAATACCCGGAACTGCAGAAGGAAGCACAATACGGAATACCGTTCTAAGTCTTCCTGCTCCCAGACCAAAGCTTCCTTCTCTATAGGAATCCGGTACTGCTAACAACGCTTCTTCTGTTGTTCGCATAACCGTTGGTAATACCATAATAGATAATGTTAATGCTCCTGAAAACACTGTATATCCACAATCCAGTGCTGTTACAAAAAATAGCATTCCAAAAAGACCATATACAATAGACGGTATTCCAGACAAAGTTTCTGCCGTAATTCTTACTATTTCTACGATTTTATTACCCCTTTTCGCGTACTCTGTCAGATAAATGGCAGAAAAAATACCAAGTGGTACTGAGATTAACAATGCAATTGCTGTCATAATAATGGTATTGATAATGGATGGTAACATAGATGAATTTTCACTGGTGTATTCCAGAGAAAATAAATCCAATGACAGGTTAGGTATTCCATTGATTAAAATATAACCTACCAAAAATCCAAGGACTGCCACTGTAATAACCGCTGCTAATATTACTAGTGCTAATAATAAGAAAGATCCTGGATGTCTTTTATAGGATACCATCTTCTGTTTCCATGTAACCCGGTTAATTGGTTCAGCAATATTATTAGCTTTATTCGCTGTTTCCATTAGTTTGCAGACCTCCTTGTTTTTCGAAGAAAAATGCGAGCCCCTGGCGAGCAGAGGTCTCTCCTCCTCTTCAATATATTAAAGGACAAATTAATAATCAGAATGAACACAAATAACACAACACCAGTTGCAATTAAAGCTTCTCTGTGCAAATCTGCTGCATATCCCATTTCCATTACAATATTAGTAGTCAACGTACGAACACCTTTTAAAATTCCATCCGGCATTCTTGCCTGATTACCTGCAACCATCATAACTGCCATTGTCTCTCCAATAGCTCTTCCAATACCCAGAACCACACCTGCCAGAACGCCCGATTTTGCTGCAGGCATAACTGCAAAGAATACACTTCTCTCATGGGTTGCACCAAGAGCCAGTGCCCCTTCATAATAACTGTCCGGCACGGCACGAATGGCAGACTCCGATACACCAATAATAGTTGGAAGAATCATCATTCCCAGAAGCATAGACGCCGTTAATATACTCTGTCCGTTGCCCCCAAAATTACTTCTTACAAATGGTACTAATACAACCAGTGCAAAGAAACCATAAATAACAGAGGGAATTCCTGCTAATAAATCCACTCCCGGTTTTAAAATCTTATACAATTTCTTAGGACAGAATTTTGCCATAAAAATTGCCATTAAGATTCCCACTGGCACTCCAAGCAAAACAGCACCAATGGTAACATAAATACTTCCTACAATCATCGGAAAAATACCGTATATATCATTGCCCGGTCTCCATTCTGTTCCTAGTAAGAAATCAAAAAATCCGATTTCTGCCATTGCAGGAACACCGTTTGCAAATAGAAATACGCAAATAAGCGCTACTGCTATAATTGATGCACAGGCAGCTACTAAAAATACGATTTCCATTACTTTTTCTAATATATTTTTCATATTTTCTATGCCTTTCTTTAGACACCATTATGCGAAACCCACCTTTCCTAAGATGAGTTTCGCACTTTGTACTCAATTACTTTTTATTTACTGAACTTCTCCCCATGTTAATGTTTCGCCAACATAAATATTCTTAACCTGTTCTGCTGTTAAACCATCAACCGGATTATTTAAGTTTACAATGACTGCAATACCATCCATAGCAATTGCTGTACTTGTAAGTCCTGCTTCTACTTCGCTGTCCTTTAATTCTCTGGAAGCCATACCGATATCACAAAGTCCGTCAATTGCTGATGTCATACCTGTAGAAGAATCACTTTCCTGAATTTCAATTTCAGCATTTGTATTTACTGCAAGATAAGCTTCTTTTAATTTTTCCATAACTGGTGTTACAGAAGAAGAACCTGCTAATACAACCTTACCCACAGGACGTGTTCCTGTTGTGGTGTCTGTTCCTTCATAAGCTGCCGCGTCATCTGCAATTGCAATGTAACCATTTTCTTCAACAATTGCCTGACCTTCTGCACTCATAATAAAATTAATGAAATCAGTTGCAACTTCACTTAAACCTTCTTTGGTTGCAATGTTAAATGGTCTGGAAATTGTGTAGCTTCCATTTTTAATATTTTCAGCAGTTGCATCTACACCATCAATCTGAAGAGCTTTTACACTGTCATTTAAAGAACCAAGTGAAATATAACCAATTGACATTTCATCACCTGCTACAGATGTCATCATAACAGAAGTACTGTTTGTAATGATTGCTTCTAATGTAGTGTAGTCAATCTTATTCCCTGCTTCGTCTTTCTGTTCTACTCCAAATAACTCTACGAATGCACCTCTTGTTCCAGAACCATCTTCTCTGGAAATAACAGAAATAGTCTCATCACTGTTGCCCCCACAGCCTGTTAATAGACCCATTGTAAGTACAAGGCTTAATCCTAAACTAATAATTTTTTTCATGTTCATTCTCAATTCCTCCATTTTGATTGAAGCTTTTCCATTTGTCTCAATCTTGTTACCAATTTATATGTTCTAATCTGTTCCACAAGTTTCTCAACCTGTTGTACTTATAATATTCTTCCCATGTAAAATTCCAAACCATTTTTCGGTAAATGAAATGTAAAGTTTGTGTAATCCCGTATTTTGCTTTATTCCAAATTACCTTCTTTTTATTTTCAAGGTTTCCCAAATTATTTATTGAATATTTTCTGTAAAATTCTAAAATTTTATGTAAAATCCAAATCACAAAAGAGAAAAGACTTTTGCAAACCTGTGATTTTCACAAATTTGCAAAAGTCTCTCTATTTTTGTTCCTTTATAAATCTCCTATTCCTTTTGGCTATAAGTTACAATCAAAAGTTCCACACCCATAGTTTCATTGAGTCGTCCTGTCTTTATCTCCGCTTCTATAGACGCACATGTTTCCAAGGCTTCTTTTAATCGTTCCATTGTAAAGTTTTTGGACTGTGTAATGTATTTATTCACGGCAAATGGAGGTACAGATACTTTCTGTGCAATCACAGAACCATTATAACCATGCCCTGCTAATTCTTTCACTTGTAGCAATATGTTAAAATGTCGCGTAATCAAAAACAAAATGGACAAAGGCTTTTCTCTTAAGGTAAGTAAATCATAATAAAGCTCCAATGCCTGATTCTGGTTACCATTAGCGATAGCATCTACCATTGCAAATATCTTTCCCGTTACCTGAACACAACAGACTTCTTCAATATCTTCTATGGTAATCACATCTCTATCCATAGCAAAACAGATTAATTTTTCCACTTCATTAGACAGAATATTCATATTGCTTCCCGATTGATTCAACAAGAACGAAACTGTATTTTCCGTAATCTTCTTTCCTGCTTGCTGAAGTTGAGAAGCTACCCAGAGTTTTAAGTTCTTCTCATCCATTTCTGTCATTTCAGATATGACACCGATTTCCTTAACCGCTTTAAACAATCTGTTTCGCTTGTCAACTTCCTGCTCTACAAATACAAGCACAGTAGTATCCGGAAAGTCCTTTATATAATCAGCCAAATCATTCTGACTTTTAAACAACCCACTATTTTTAATCATAATCAGTCTATGATCTGCAAAAAAAGGTAATGTCTGTGCACTCTCCACGATTCGCTCAATCTCAATTCCTTTTCCCTCAAAATAGGAATAATTCATCTCGTCACCAGAACCCAAGATACCTTCTTTTAATTTCGCCTGATAAGACTTTTTCAGATAATCTTCTGCACCATAAAGAAGATACGCTGGCTTATATTGATTTGTCTTGATATGCTCCCTTATGGTTTTCATAAAATTTTATCCTCCAAAAACATTTTCTACTATTATCCTACCTTACAAATTCTTTTCCGTCAATGTTTGTTGGCCAAACATAATTCACAGTAAAAGTTGACTTCTTCTCGTTCTGGTATCTTTAAAATTGTAAAATCTGGATAGATTTTTATATTACCTTTCAGCAGAACTGGATATTCATATCGATAAGGTATTCCCATTAAATATAGTTTGTCCGCAATAATTTTCTCTGATTTTGACCGAACACGTTCTCCTCTTTCTGTAATAATTACCTGTTCATCATCAATAAATTCTTTTCCCTCATAAGTTACTGACTGCCATTGCTTTATATATTCTTCATCAGATAGAATCACTGCATCTAACAACTCTTTACGGCAGGAATTTACATCTTTCCACAGATTCTTTAAATTAGTTCTTTTATACTTTTCCATAAAGGCTTCTATTGCTTTTAATCGTTCTCTTGCATTTTTTAATACGCCGCTGTCCTACTTGCTTCATGATTTTTCGCTCCCAGTAGGGTTACCACTTTTTCTTTTATCCTACTTGCTTCGCCATATCGCCTTTCCGGTAGGGTTGTCTCATTTTTTGCCACCCTACTCGCTTCACGATTTTGCCCTTCCAGTAGGACTGTCCCTCTTAGTACGCCACATAACTCTCTGCCCACACCTTTCCTTCCTCAACCCTCACTGTAATTGCCCCATACTCTGCTGTACTCATAACTTTACTTCCCACACTCTCCAATCTTTCCAGTGTCTCCTTATGAGGATGTCCATAAGAATTATCCTGACCACAAGAAACAATAGAAAGCTCTGGCTGTACCTGTTCTAAAAATTCCATACAACTGGAATTCTTCGAGCCATGATGTGCTACTTTCAAAAGCAGTATGTCTTCCAGCAGACTATTCTTCACTAATCGCTCTTCCTCTGCTACCCCTATATCTCCTGTCAGTAAGGCTTTAAACATTCCATAATTTACTTCCAACACCATAGAGTAGCTATTCGTGTCTTCTGTCACAAAGTCAGTTCCAGGGTGTAAACAACTAAGTTCTGTCTTTCCACTTATCAGCTTATCTCCCGCTTTTATGTAAGCAATTGGTATTCCATTCTCTTCTGCCACTTGTACCAGTTTCTTATAGTTTTCTTCTACTAACGATGTTTTCGGAAGAACAAGATTGCCAATATTAATACCTCCCTTTCCACTTTCCTCCAGAAGTTCTAAAATTCCATTCATATGATCGCTATCTGCATGGCTTACCATAACATAATCAAGTTTTCTAACTCCTTTTGCCTTCAAAAATGGAATAATACGATAAGTTCCTACACTCTTTTCATCGGTGCTTCCACCATCAATCAGACAAGTAAAGCCATTCTCACTTCTCATAAAAATACAGTCTCCCTGTCCAACATCCAAAAAGTTAAGTTCAAGCTCCGGTCTGCTAATTCTCCAATTTTCTACCGGAATCAAAATCAAACAGCAGGCTGTCAGCCATAAAATACATCCACCTCTCTTTAGCCATACCGATACTTTTATCCACTTATTCCAAAACCTTTTTAGTTCTTTTCTTCCAATTTTTGCTATTGGTCTATTTTCACACAACACATTCATGGTATGCAAAACATAGATTAGGCTCAACAACAATCCATAATAAATACAAATCTGCCAAATTTCAGGCTTGCCTACTATAATTCTGCTATATGGAAGTTTTCTTACCAACTCTCCTAAGGTTTCATAAAAATTCAGTATCACATGCACACTACCCATAAAGAAACGACTTAGCATAGGTAAAAACGGTAATACTACTCCTACTACACCGCCTACCAATGCAGTTCCTAAAAGAACACTCATAAGCGGAATCACAATAAGATTCAATATCAAACTATAGGGTGGTACTTCATAAAAGAAATAAAGAATAATTGGGAGAGTTACTATCTGAACAGAAAGACTTGCCAACAGACTTTTCTTTAACGACTCCATAATAAGAATTAACTTAGATTGTTTCACTTTTTTCTCTCGACGAATTTCTTCTCTGGATTTTTCTAATTTCAAACTTTTCATTAAAATTGGATTCACTATTCCAATTCCAAGAATGGCTCCAAAAGATAGTAAAAATCCACTGTCCATGCAAAGCATCGACTTTTGGGCTAATATTATAATTCCGCTAATTGACAGTGCAGTAGGCATATCATAGGTTCTTCCTACCATTTCTGCTATTAAAGAAAGCATCATCATAACTACAGCTCGATTGGTCGACACACTAAATCCTGTCATCAGGCCATACAGCCAGATAAACAGAATTACCAAAATTGAAGTCAATTTCTTAGGACTTCCAAGCTTTTCCAGCACTTTATAAAATCCTCCCGCTACAAGTGTCAAATGAAGACCAGATATTGCAATTAGATGACCTATCCCATTCTGCTGATAGAGCTCTTTTACTTCTTTATCCATCCCTGACTTTTCACCTAATACCATTGCCTTAATGATGCCGGCTTCTTTATCGTCCAAATGTTGTTCATAAACAGCAGAAAATTGATTTCTCAACACCCTTAACGATTGCTGTATCCAGTTCGCATCAGACTCTAACACTTCTATTTGTTCTCCATAGAATTTATAGTGATAATCTCTGCTCCTATAGTAAAACCACTCATTAAACTGCCCCAGATTCCTTGGAATTGAAAAACTTTCCAATGCACCTTTTATTCTAAGTGTATTTCCTATTAAAACAGTATTTTGATTATTTTCTTGAAGATAAGATTCTTGAATGACTTGATTAGTGCTTGAACTATAAGAATGATTTGAATTATTTGAATTATTAGAATAATAAACAAGAACATTTCCAACGTGATATGCTTTACCCTTTGCTTCCTCATAAAAAACACAGTCTTTTAAGTGAAGCTGTGTGGTATTTGTCTTTTCTATGATATCAAATACCACACCTTCTACTTGCCCTTCTGTCTGTTTTTCTGTTATCTCAGAGTTTTTCTCCCATATAACAGAAAAACAGCCAATCAGCAAAAACACCACGAAAATTCCAACAAACGGGCGTTTTAACACTCTATTCCCCACTTTCTACAATATCCAGATTTCGTTCAAAGGAAATATCAAATTCCATTCCTTCTGTAAAAGACACTACTTTCTGTCCATTGATTGTAAATTGTACTTTGTTGATTTCCGGCAGCTCCACAAGTGTATTAACAATAGAAAATACCACTGCCTCATCAGTTATTCCTGTCGGCTTATTTAAAAGCTCTGCATCAAAATCTGCATAACAGATATCATCTTTCACTGTTACACGAATCAGTTTTGTATTTTCGGAAACACAACGAAACAACTGATTTTCTTCCACTCCACTTATACTTTCAGGTCCTTTTATTAACTGCTCAATTACCAGCTGTTCAATTGGAATAGTTCCTGTATAAGTAATATTAACATGGGTTTCTTTTAGTTTGTTACCCTCTGCATTGGCAAAAAATAAAGTTACCGACGCGTTCTGCTCATAATTAGTGTTATCAATGAAATCCTCTGCCGTCATAAATCCGATTGGAATATCCGAACTATTTGTTAATGGCTGTCCATCAATCAAAAATTCTACATATTCTACTCCCTGCACCTGACATAAGGTTTTAACAATTGCTGCCCGACAAAGAATTTCTGAAGGTCCCGTCAGCATTTTATAGTTAGAATTCAAAAGAACTGTCAATTGTTCATTCTGAATCTCCGTATTCACTGTAAGTACCACATTATCCGGTAGCGCTTTTCTATAAGTCAAATCCTCTGGTGTCATGGTATTCAGGGCTTCTACCAGCTCTATCAGTTGCTCTTTTGCTGTAGTTCCATGCAATTCATAACCTTCACTGACCAACTGAGTCTGACTATTATTTAAATAATATATTTTATACTGGGAATCCTCATTACGCTTACCTTCCTTCCCCTGACAGCCTATCAACATTCCGGCAAGCAAAAGGATAACAAATCCCAGAATCCACCTAGCTTTTTTCAATAAAATCCTCCGTTCCTTAAGCAATGAAGTTCAAAGGTACTCGTATTGTAAAGGTTGCTCCTTCCTTTTCCTTACTGTATACCTTAATAGAACCCCTGTGCATTAAAATAGCATTACGGGTAATAGACAGTCCCAAACCGGTTCCTCCTGTCTCCCTGGAACGTGCCTTGTCAACTCTATAAAAACGTTCAAATATACTATCCTGCACGTCTTCTGGAATTCCTACTCCTGAATCTGCTACTGTCACATAAAAATACTTGTGGTCTGCATTAAGAGAAACCCTTACCCAGCCATCATCATAATTATATTTAATAGCATTTTCAATGAGATTATTCACTGCAAGAGAAATTTTAACTTCATCCACCTCCGCTGTTACCTGACGAAAGCTTTCAAATACCAGTTCAATGTTACGCTTTTCTGCAATCGGTCTTAAACGCTTTAGAATCTGCTCCAGCAAATCATTGATATTAATCTGGGAAATATTCAGTTCACCAGCTGTTTTATCCAGTTTAACCAGAGAAAGCAAATCATTGATAATTTTATTCTCACGCTCAATTTCTTCTGTAATGTCTGCCATGAATTCCCGGTACAATTCAACCGGAACATCTTCCTGCATCATAAGTGACTCTGATAATACCTTAATAGAAGTAATTGGTGTCTTAAGCTCGTGAGATACATTAGAAACAAATTCCTGTCTGGAATCCTCCAGCTTCTGAAGTCTCGTTAACAGATGATTTACTGAATCAGAAATATTTTCCATTTCTGTATAACTTTTAACTGATACGGTCTCATTCAGAAATCCATCTGTAGCATGCTCAATCAGATTAGAAATTCTTGCAAATGGTCTTGTAGCCTTTCTTGCATAGATAAATGCTACAATCACAGCCAGAACACAGACAACCATAGATAATACATTACCGGCCTGTTCAACAGAATCATAAATAGCATAAATGCTCTGGGTAGAAAAGTTCATAATCATAATACCAATCTGCTCTTTTGTACTTGTATTTACAATTGGCATAATCAATTCTACATATTCGTTCTCATGGTCAATATACTGGCTGCTTGTCCCCCCATTATAACAATTAATAACCTGTTCAGAAATAATGGTTTTCCCTTCTTCCAGACCATACGTATCTTTTATAATTTTCAAATCATTATTTACAAGTACAATTCTGCCACGATAGCCTTCTGCTACCTGCTCAATATCGCTTTCTACATCCGCTGCACCTGCAGGATTTGCACCTGAGAAATAGCTGGAGCTTACCAAAAGATTGGAAATAATCGCCCCTCTTTCCTGCAACTCACTAACACGATTCTCAATGGCTTCCGTCTGGTATGTTGCAAGCATCAGTTTAGAAACAACCAAAACAGGAATCAACGCAACCAGTAAAAGAACCACAAATAATTGAAACCTCAGGCTGCGTAGAAGCTTAAATCGTCCTTTGAATACCGAAATAATATGTAACACCTCCCTGGAAAGTCTCTTACCTTAGTTCTGGAAAAAATATCCTACTCCCCATTTTGTGTGAATATATGTCGGCTCACTTGGATTACTTTCAATTTTTTCACGAAGACGACGCACATGCACGTCCACTGTTCTTACATCTCCCGGATAATCACTTCCCCACACAAGGTCAAGCAGATTATCACGGCTATAAACTTTATTTGGATTCAGCATAAGAAGCTCTAACAAATCAAACTCTTTTACAGTCAGATTTACTTCTTTTTCTTTAATATATACTCTGCGACTTTCGCAATCTACCTTCATCTCACCTGATGTCAGTATTTTACTCTTTTCCTCTTTTACCTGTTTTCCGCCGCTTCGACGCATAATTGCTTTAATTCTTGCTTTTACTTCTAAAATATTAAATGGCTTTGTAATATAATCATCTGCACCATATTCCAAACCAAGAATTTTATCCATATCATCACCTTTTGCAGTAAGCATGATAACCGGCATATCTGAAAATTCACGAATCTGCTGACACACTTCGAATCCGGTCAGTTTTGGAAGCATAACATCCAATAAAACAACATCATATTCTGTTTTCTTCGCCATTTCCAGTGCTTCTTCACCATCATAAGCACAGTCTACTTCCATACCGTCCTGTTCCAGACTAAAACGGATTCCTTTTACAATTAATTTTTCATCATCTACAACTAAAACCTTCTTAGCCACCTTGACTCCTGCCTTTCTATATTTCAATCTCATCTTTTATCTTGTTAAATACACCATCTTTTATACCTTCAATCTGCTTTAATTCCTCTATGGACTCAAAGCCACCATTCTTTTCCCGATACTGGATAATTGCCTCTGCTTTGGCTTCTCCAATTCCCGTCAAAGTCATAAGTGTATCTTTGTTTGCACTATTAATATTTATCTTTTGCAAAGCTCCATTTAACTGTTCTGCACTTCCATTTTCACTTAGCAGGTCATTTTCTGTTACTTCATCCAATGACGGAATATATATCTTCTGTCCATCTGACAGTTTTTGTGCCAGATTTATATAATCTCTGGCCGCATCAGCTGTAAAACCGCCTGCCAATTCGATTAAATCTGTTATGCGACTTTCCTCTTCCAGACAATAAACTCCCGGAAGTTCAACCTGTCCGCATATATGAACAAACAGTATCCGTTCTTCGGACTTTTCCGCCTCTTCAGTATCCGTAACTGTTTTCTCTTCACCCTGAACTATTTCTTCTTCATCATAGACAGCTTCTTCCACAACAAAAACAGCTTCCTCTGTTTTCTCATAGCTCACACTATAAAAAATTCCTGAAACCATTACAAATAACACGATAATTATTACTATTAATTTTTGTTTTCCCATATTCTCTCCTACCCAGATAAGAGTGACTACAGGCATTGCATTTTATTATAAGATACTATTTTCATTCTACACAATTAGTCATCTAAAAACAATAGGTATTTTTTCTTTTTTATTCCCATTTAAATGTAATAATTCCTGCAATAGCAACCAAAAGGCCAATAAGCTTTCTCCACTGAAATACTGCCTTTTCAACACCCCAAATTCCAAGCAGTTCAATAATATAAGCAATGAGTACCTGTGCCGTTACAATCAGCATTACTGATTTGGCAGGCCCCAGAAGCTCCATGCTCTTAATCACTGTGTATGTTATAAACGCTCCAATAACCCCACCAAGCAACATATACTTATTGTCTACCTTCCACAAATCACCTATTGTTCCTTCTCTGCCGGAAAAAAACCAGGCTGCGATACAAACAAGCAATGCACTGAATTGTACAAAGCCCGCTGCTATCCACACACTGGTTTCTTTAGTAACTCCTGTATTAAACACTCCCTGAACACTCATCAGGGCACCTGATATTAAGGCAATAATAATTCCCCACATATAATCAAACTCCTTTCATTGGTATTATGCACGGAGTTTGGAAATTTTATGCCAGCTTCTACTGCCATGTATCTACAGAATAGTCTGTAATATTTTCTTCTGTAAGAAGTAATGTTTCTACCATATATTTCTCTTCTGTTGGTTTTCCAGTAAGTAATGCATACATAACATCCATACCAATTGCACTCATCTGGAACGGTGACTGTAAAGCCAATCCTTTAATTCGTTGATCACCTTCTGCCAATTTCTTTTTCATTTTATCTGATCCATCGATACTATACAATTCAACAGACTTTATTCCCATTTCATCACATACAGAAAGTACTTGAAGTCCTGTTGTATCATTAGTACAAAAAATACAATTTACCTTGCTATATGATTTCAATGCTTCTCTTATCAAAGCTTTTGCCTTTTTCTCTTCTCTTGGCAGCTCTATCTTCTCATAAAAATCAGTATGCACATCACCTAGTCCGGAAGTAATTCCATAAGACTTATTGCTGATATTATGCTCACCTTCCTGACTAAACACCAGTATCGCCTTTTTTTCTAAGGAATCAGCCATATTTTTTTCAACTTCTTCACCTAAAATATATCCTGCATTAAAATCATCCGAAACGATTGATACTGTTTGTATATTATCCATATCAATTTCTGCATCCATTAGTACCATTGGCACATGCTGCTCATTTAAATACACTGCTAATTCTTCTGCCACAGAAAGATTCACCGGAATTAAGAAAATGCCATCCACACCTTCGTTTACTGCTCTCTTAACCTGTTCCTTTTGCAGCTCTGCATCTCCTTTGGCATCTTTTATAAACAGAATATTGCCATCCGTTCGCATATAAGTTTTTAGCTGAATCTCAATCGCTCTGTAAAACAGATTTCCAGCATCAGCATAACAAAGAAAAAATGTCTTACCTTCAACGTCCTCTTCTTCACTTGCGTACTCTTTGACAATATCAACATAGTCTTTCTGCTTTTTTGCTATCCCAAGCATTTCCTCTGCTGTTACCTCATTCTTTTTATTCCCACATCCGCCAATCAGGCTTATCATTAATAATAGAATTGCTGTTACTATAACATATTTTCGCTTCATCTCATCACCTGTAATCTGCCGCGATACTTTAGTTGCTTTTTTACGCAGTTTATGTTTAAAAGTTACTTATGTAGTTAGTATAGCACTTTTCCCTTTGCTTGACAATATCAGGGCTATTTGGTATCATTTTCGTGTCGTATTTTCCTTTTTTACATATAATAGAATAGATTAAAAGGAGCAAATTCTTATGTGCGGAATTATAGGTTTTACTGGCAGATTAGATGCCAAAGAAGTGTTAATAGAAGGTTTAAAAGAATTAGAATATCGTGGTTATGACAGTGCCGGCATTGCTTTTTTTGCCGATAACCAGATTCATACAATCAAAAAAGAAGGAAAGGTATCCTGTCTGGAAGAAAAGGTGACTGAAAGTAAGGCACCGGCTACTACCTGCGGTATTGGTCACACACGCTGGGCAACCCACGGTGGGGTATGTGATACTAACTCTCATCCTCACACCTTTGGGAAAGTTACTTTAATTCACAATGGAATCATCGAAAATTATCATACATTACAACAGGAATTAGAAGCTGAAGGAAAAAAACCTGTTTCTCAGACCGACTCCGAAATTGCTGCTATGGTTATTGATAGTCTTTATGATGGCAATCCGGTAAAAGCAATTAAAGCGGCAGTAAAAAAATTAGAAGGTGCGTATGCTTTCTGTATTCTTTTTGAGGACCAGCCAGAGGTTATTTACTGCATCCGTAACGGAAGTCCTCTCGTTGCTACAAGTACAGAAGAAGGCTCTGTTATCGCCTCTGATATGGTAGCTTTACTTCGTTACTCAAAAGACTATTTTGTTCTTCCGGAACACCACATTGCAAGACTTACAAAGGATGGTATTACCATCACCAATCTGGAACATCAGGTTGTGGAACCTGCCATGCTTCATGTTGGCTGGGATGTTGCCGCTGCAAGAAAAGGTGGCTACGACTATTTCATGTTAAAGGAAATTCATGAACAGCCAGAATCTCTTCGCAACACTATGGCACCACGTATTGTAAATGGTCTTCCTGATTTTTCTACAGACCAGATTCCAGACTCTCTGTTTGCGAATCTGAACCGTGTTGTTATTACTGCCTGCGGAACTGCTATGCATGCAGGATTAATTGGTAAAAATATGATTGAAAAACTGGTTCGTGTGCCAGTTACTGTGGATATTGCTTCTGAATTCCGTTATGCAGATCCTATTATTGACGAACACACATTAGTAATCACAATTTCCCAATCCGGAGAAACTGCAGATACACTGGCTGCACTCCGACTTGCTAAGGAAAAACATGCCAAGACATTATCTATTGTAAATGTAAAAGGCTCATCTATTGCAAGAGAAAGTGATTATGTTTTATATACTCATGCCGGTCCCGAAATTGCCGTTGCCAGCACAAAGGCTTATACAGTACAGCTTGCTGCTGTTTACCTTATTGCTTTCCGCTTTGCCATGGTAAAAGGACTTTTATCGGACTCTGCAGCAAAAGAAGAGATTCAGAAATTGGAATCTGTTATCACCAGTATAGAAAAAATATTAACATATGATAAGCAGATTGAGCCAATTGCAAAACGTTTAAAGGATGCAACTAACCTTTTCTTCATCGGAAGAGGGCTTGACTATTCCTTATCCTGTGAGGGCTCTATTAAGTTAAAAGAAATCAGCTATATTCATTCTGAAGCTTATGCGGCAGGTGAATTAAAGCATGGAACCATTTCCCTTATCACAGACAATGTTCCAGTTATTGCTCTTGCCACCCAGGAGCATGTGTATCCAAAAATGATTTCTAATGTGAGAGAGGTTCGTTCCCGCGGTGCCATGGTAATCTTAATTACCAATGCCGGAGTACAGGTTGATGCTTCTCTGTGCGATCATCATATCATGCTTCCAAAAATGCCGGAGGATTACACTCCATTTGGTTCAGCAATTATTTTACAGTATATTGCATATTATGCTGCTGTTACCCGTGGTTTGAATGTAGACCAGCCAAGAAATCTGGCAAAATCAGTTACTGTGGAATAAAATAATTATTATTCAGATTTAATAACATCAAAAATGCTGTTGGTAAATGTATTCCAACAGCATTTTTTCTCTCATTATTATACTTAAATTGATTTTTCCAAAATGACAATCATTTCATCTACATTTTCCTTTGTAATAGTAAGTGGTGGCAGAAATCTTAATACATTAGTGCCCGCAGAAATGATAATCATACCATTATCCATGGCCCTTCCTATCACATCTTTTACCGGAACGTTAAATTCCAGTCCCTGCATCAGACCTTTTCCTCTTCTTTCCTTAACGCAGTCATATTTTGCTACTAATTCATCCAGTTTTTCTTCTAAATAAGCAGAAACCTCATTAACATGATTTATGATATTCATTTCCTCATATAAATCAAAAACCTTGCTAACAGCTGCCCCAGCCAAAGGATTGCCGCCATAAGTGCTACCATGGTCACCTGCAGCTAAGACATCCTTCGCCTTTTCTCCCACTAAAAATGCACCAACCGGCACACCACATCCAAGAGCCTTTGCACAAGTCATAACATCTGGCTTTACTCCATAGCTCTGCCATGCGAACATAGAACCAGTTCTTCCCATTCCACACTGAATTTCATCAAAAATAAGCAGCATATCTTTTTCATCACATAACGCTTTTATTCCTTCCAAAAATTCCTTTGTAGCAGGATAAATACCACCTTCACCCTGAACAGGTTCCAAAATAATTGCACAGGTCTTTTCTGTTATCAGGGCTTTCACTGATTCCAAATCATTAAATTCCGCAAACTTCACACCATTCATCAAAGGCTTAAAATCCTTCTGGTAATTTGGATTTCCGGTTACTGCTAAAGAACCTGTACTTCTTCCATGGAAGGAATGCTTCATAGCAATAATTTCACTGTCTTCTGTATTCTTTTTTGTAATTGCATATTTTCTTGCAATTTTAATGGCACCTTCTACTGCTTCTGTACCACTATTGCAGAAAAATACCTTATCCAGCCCCGCCGCCTTTGTAAGCTTCATTGCAGCCTCTGCCATTGGTACACTATAAAAATAATTGGATGTATGTATCAGCTTGTCAATCTGGCTTTTTAATGCATTATTATAAGCTTCATTACCATAACCTAGTGCAAATACTGCGATTCCAGCCGCAAAATCCAGATATTTTTTCCCATTGATATCATAAAGATAGACTCCATCACCCTTGTCTAAAACAATCTGATAACGATTATAAGTATGAATCAGATTTTCTTCTGCCATTTTAATGTAATCCATTCCTCGACCTCCTTGTTTTTCCGAAGGAAAAATGCAAGTCCTCTGACGAGCAGAGGTCGCACCTCCTTGTTTTTTCCATTAATCCTGTTCTACGCGATACAGCTTCAGATTCTTTTCCTCACAAATTACTGTTCCAACACCTTTTTTAGTAAAGAACTCAAGTAGCAGACAATGCTCTGCACGACCATCCAAAATGTGGACACGGCTGACTCCCTGCTTAACCGCTTCCATACAGTTCAGTATTTTAGGAATCATTCCTCCGCTGATACCACCATTTTCAATCAGCTCTTCGGCCTTTTCCACCGTAAGAACAGACATTAAAGAATCTTTATCATCAGGATTTTCATATACACCTTCTGTATCAGTTAAAAATGCCAGTTTTTCTGCCTTCATTGCTTTAGCAATGGCACTGGCTGCATCATCTGCATTGATATTATAGGTATCATATTCATCACCTGTTCCAATTGGAGCTACAACTGGAATAAAATCATTTTCTAACAATGTATTTAAGATTTCCGGATTCACTTCTTTGATATCGCCTACAAATCCAATATCTTCCCCATTAATAGTCTTTTTATCTACCTTTAAAAGTCCACCGTCTTTTCCGCTGACACCAACGGCTTTTACGCCCACTTTTTCTAACATTGCAACCAACTTTTTATTAACGCTTCCAAGAACCATTTCTGCCACTTCCATGGTTTCTTTGTCAGTCACACGAAAACCATTGCAGAATTTCGCTTCTTTTCCGATTTTATTAAGCCATCCGCTGATTTCCTTCCCTCCACCATGCACAATAATCGGCTTCATGCCAACCAGCTTAAGAAGTGCTACATCTTTAATCACACATTCTTCCAATTTTTCATCCAGCATGGCACTGCCACCATACTTTACAACTACAATTTTGTTGCTAAAATCTCTAATGTAAGGAAGTGCCTCTATAAGAGTTTCTGCTTTTACAAGAACCTT
>CAYTGQ010000007.1:0-31835 GCA_964437345.1 uncultured Lachnoclostridium sp.
CTCCATATATTCAGTCATGTCAATACGAACCAGATTCTGTTCATCGTCAAATAATGCTGCTGCAAGGCTCTTAGCAAGCTCTGTCTTGCCTACACCAGTTGGCCCAAGGAACATAAAGGAACCGATTGGTTTTTCCGGGTCTTTGATTCCAGCTTTGGAACGTAAAATTGCTTCAGAAACCTTTGTCACACCTTCTTCCTGACCTATTACTCGTTTGCCAAGTTCATCTGCAAGCTGAAGAGTTTTATTTCTTTCACTTTCTGTCAATTTGGCAATTGGAATTCCTGTCCAACGGGAAATGATTTTTGCAATTTCGTCCTCTGTTACACTTTCATGTACCAGTTCATGATTCTGATTTTTGACCTTTTCTTCCTCTTCATCAAGCTTTTTCTGAAGCTCTGGAAGCTTGCCATACTGAAGCTCTGCTGCCTTTTCCAGGTCATAATTTTGCTGTGCAATCTGAATCTGGGCATTTAAAGCTTCCATTTCTTCCTTTAACTTCTGCACTTTTTCAACAGAAGCCTTTTCAGCATCCCATTTTGCCTTTGCCTGAGCATACTCATCTCTGTTCTCAGCCAGTTCTTTCTGTAAAGCTTCTAATCTTTCTTTGCTTAAATTGTCGTCTTCTTTCTTTAATGCAGCTTCTTCAATTTCCATCTGCATGATTTTTCTGCGAATTTCATCTAACTCACTTGGCATGGAGTCAAGCTCTGTCTTAATCATAGCACAGGCTTCATCTACTAAATCAATTGCCTTATCTGGAAGGAAACGGTCTGTAATGTAACGGCTGGATAAAGTTGCAGCTGCTACCAACGCAGAGTCTGTAATCTTAACACCATGGAATACCTCATAACGTTCCTTTAATCCTCTTAAAATAGAAATAGCATCTTCTACTGTAGGCTCATCTACCATAACCGGCTGAAAACGTCTTTCCAGTGCAGGGTCTTTTTCAATATACATACGATATTCATCTAAAGTAGTTGCACCTACACAATGAAGCTCGCCTCTGGCAAGCATTGGTTTTAACATATTGCCTGCGTCCATGGCACCTTCGGTCTTTCCAGCACCAACAATTGTATGAAGTTCATCAATGAATAAAATAATCTGCCCGTCACTATTCTTCACTTCTTCAAGAACTGCCTTCAGACGTTCTTCAAATTCACCTCTGTACTTAGCACCAGCTACAAGACTGCTCATATCAAGGGCAAATAACTGTTTATTCTTTAGACCTTCTGGTACATCGCCGCGTACAATTCGCTGAGCCAGTCCCTCAACCGCTGCAGTCTTACCAACACCTGGTTCACCAATTAATACTGGATTGTTCTTAGTCTTTCTGGATAAAATCTGGATTACATTTCTAATCTCAGCATCACGACCAATAACTGGGTCAAGCTTCTGCTGTCTTGCTCTTTCTACCAAATCATAACCATATTTTTCAAGAGTATCATAGGTTGCTTCCGGATTATCAGAAGTTACCTTCTGATTGCCTCTTACAGTAGAAAGCACCTGTAAGAAACGCTCTCTGTCAATTCTAAAGTTCTTAAATAACTCTTTGATTTCCCTGTTAGGGTTCTTTAACATGCTAAGGAACAAATGCTCAACGGAAACATACTCATCTCCCATAGCCTTAGCTTCGTCTTCACTGTAAATCAGCACTTTATTTAAGTTCTGTCCTACATAAACCTTTCCACCGGATACCTTTGGACGTTTCTTTAAAAGTCCCTCTACCTGAGCTAAGAATACATCTCCATCAATCTCCATTTTCTCAATTAATTTCTTAATTAAGCTTTCCTCTATGGTAAGGAGAGTATAAAGCAAATGTTCCTGCTCAATTTCCTGATGTCCATAGTCAAAAGCAACTTTTTCACACTGATTAACAGCTTCCATGGACTTTTGTGTAAATTTACTGATATTCATATAGCACTCCTCCTTGTTCTTACTATAGTATAAACTCATTTGTATAAATATAAAAGCTTTTTGTTTGTTCTATAGCAACTATAACACCTAATTTTAGCACTGTCAAGAGGAGAGTGCTAATTTCAGTCATTAAAAATATCTAAAAATCGAAAACTTTGCCAGAATGGATATTTTTTTCGAATCAGGAGAAACTAAAAAGAAAAGACTTTTATTAAAGCAAATGAACTGGAGGTTATATTTTATGGAAAATATGGACACGATTTATTTATTAAAAGAATGTGATGCCGGCAGTAAAATGGCTGTTTCTTCCATTGATGAAGTATTAGACAATGTATCTAATCCTCATCTTAAAGAACTGCTGATAGAAAGCAAAGAACACCATGAAAAGCTAGGAAATGACATTCACGACCTGCTAAAACAGTATCACAGCGAAGAAAAAGACCCTTGTGCCATGGCAAAGGGAATGTCATGGCTGAAAACTACTTTTAAACTTGGTATGGACGCCACTGATTCTACTATTGCAGACCTTATGACTGACGGCTGCCACATGGGGGTAAAATCCTTGCATAAATACCTGAATGAATACGCAGAGGCTAATCACGAATCCAAGAAGCTCTGCAACCGCCTGATAGATATTGAAGAGAAGCTGTGTGAAGGCCTGAAAGCTTATTTGTAAATATATAAAAATGCTGTCGTATCAAATGATATGACAGCATTTTTACAGCATTTTTATTATCCCCTTTTCATATTATACAACTTCAATTTCTTTTATATTAAACTCATTCCCTTGTACCAGATAAGTTTCAGGACTTCCACAGTGTGGACATATTTTACCATATTGTACCGTTGGATAAGTCTGTCTACAGTTTTCACAAAAAGTGATAGCAGGAATCAGCTCTACAACCAATTCCGCCTCTGAAAACAATTCTCTTTTTTCAGCAGCCCATTTCCAGCAGCTTTGAAGATATGACTCGATTACTGTAGATACTTCCCCCAATTCCAGAACCACTTTATTAATCTGTGTCACTTCATTTTCCTTGGCTACTTTTTCCAAGCTGTCCATAATGTGAAATACAACACCTAATTCATGCATTATTTTGATTCCTTCTTTGCAAATTTTATCTTCAATGGCTGTTTTACCAAGTTAGGAAGAATATATTTTAATTTTTCCTCTGCAGGTACCATATTAGAACAGTTTGGCAAATCTCTGTGAATCTTAATGGCATCAAATACACATTTTGTTGTACAAATTCCACATCCGATACATTTATTAGGGTCTACAACCGAAGCACCACATCCAAGACAACGGGATGTTTCCAGCTTTACCTGTTCCTCTGTCAATGTATGGGACAAGTCACGGAAAGATTTTGCCTGTGCTTCCTCTGCTTTTTCTGGTCGCTGTCTGTCTGTGTTATCATAACCTGCAACAAATAAATCTTCTTTATCTAATGCAACAAAATCTCTCCTGTTTCGTCCGATTGTTAAAGTACAGTGTTCATGTACAAAGCGATGAAGGGAAATTGCTCCTTCACGTCCAGCAGCAATGGCATCAATAGCAAACTTTGGTCCTGTATACACATCTCCACCGACAAATACATCAGGTTCTGTTGTCTGATATGTAAGCTTATCTGCAATTACACTTCCATTTGGATGAAGTTCTACTTTAGAACCCTCTAATAAACTTCCCCATTCGATACACTGGCCAACACTGAAAATAACATGTTTGCACTCAACTGTCATTGTTTCATTTTCATCATATTCCGGTGAAAAACGTCCATTTTCATCAAATACACGAGTGCATTTCATAAATACAACACCTGTTACTTTACCGTTTTCTTCTAAAATTTCTTTTGGTCCCCAACCATTATTGATTGCGATGTTTTCTTCTGTTGCTTCCAGAATTTCTTCTCTGCTGGCTGGCATTTCGTCACGATTTTCAAGACAGAACATAGCTACTTTATATCCAGTCTTCTTGTCATTGCAACGATTGCTGATTCTTGCAGCATCAATCGCTACGTTACCGCCACCGATAACTACTACATCGCCCTCCAAATCAAACTGTTCTTTCTGTCCAGCTTCTCGGAGGAAATCAACAGCTGTGTATACTCCCTGTGCATTTTCACCTGGAACACCTGCTTTTCTGCCGCCCTGACATCCGATTGCAACGTAGAAACCTTTGTATCCCTGCGCACGAAGTTCATCTAAGGTAATATCTTTACCAACCTCTACACCACAGCGAATTTCTACACCCATCTCTTTGATAATATCAATTTCTGCTTCAATTAAATTCTTTTCCAACTTATAAGATGGGATACCGTATGTAAGCATACCACCTGGTTTTTCACTCTTTTCAAAAATAGTTGGTTTATAACCTTTCTCTGCAAGGAAATATGCACAGGATAATCCTGCTGGTCCTGCACCAATAATTGCAATCTTTTCATCAAATCCACCTTTTAAAGATGGAACGGTTGGCGTTGGAATATAACGTGTTTCCTTATTCAAATCTCTTTCTGCAATAAAGCGTTTTACTGCATCAATAGCAACGGCTTCATCAATGGTTGCACGAGTACATGCATCTTCACAACGACGGTTACAGATGCGCCCACAAATTGCAGGCAATGGATTATCCTTTTTAATCAATGCCAGAGCATCTTCGTAACGTCCTTCTTTTGCTAACTGTAAATAACCCTGAACTGCAATATGAGCAGGACAGGCTGTTTTACATGGAGCTGTTCCTGTGTCATGGCAGTTAATACGGTTTGTATCACGATAATTGTGGGACCACATGTGTTCTCCCCACTTCTGTTCCTGCGGTAATGGCATCTTTGGATACGCTACTTCGCTTCCATCCTTCTTGCAAAGCTTCTGTCCTAAACGTACAGCACCTGCAGGACAGAATTCCACACACTTACCACAAGCTACACATTTTTGTTTATCTACTTTTGCCACATAAGCAGAACGAGACATATTTGGTGTGTTAAATAACTGAGAAGTACGAAGTGCATAACAAACATTAACGTTACAGTTACAGATTGCAAATATCTTATGTGCTCCGTCAATGTTTGTAATTTGATGTACAAATCCGTTGTCTTCTGCTTTTTTGAAGATTTCTAATGCTTCTTCCTTGGTAATATAACGGCCGTCTTTCTGTGTTTCTACCACATAGTCTGCCATATCACCAACCGCAATACACCAGCCTTCCGGATCATCTGCACAACCTTCGTCATGGGTCAGTCTGGAACGACGACATGAACATGGACTTGCTGCATATTTTCCTTCGTATTTAGAAAGCCAGTATGAAATATGTTCTAAATCAATAGACTCATTTTCCATTTCAATGGCCTTTTCTACCGGAATTACGTGCATACCAATTCCAGAACCACCTTCTGGTACAAATGGTGTAATCTTTTCCAGTGGAAGTCTTGACATTCTTTCAAAGAAAATTCCCATTTCTGGATTTTCTTCCAAAACACTTGCATTCATATTAAAGAACTCTGCACATCCTGGCACATAACGTGGAAGCACATACTGTTTTTCGTGTTTCTCATTTTCCCAGTTATATTCTAAAAGTCCCTTTACTGCCATTCCTTCCAGTTTTTCTTCTACTTCTTTTTCTGACATTCCAGTCAGTTTTACCATTTCCTGTAATGTTTTTGGCACACGTACTTCCATTTTTAAAGCAATTTCTGCTTCTTCATCAGTAAGTACCCCCGCAAGTCCCCAATATTCCGGATCATCCATTGTAATTTTCTTTAATCCTAATTTCTGTGGAACGCGGTCTGTGACCATTTTACCAAGTTCAGCAATTTTTTCTCTAAATGGCTGACTATGGTCTGGCTCATAAACCGGATATTCATATTCCGGATAAAGTTCTTTATCTAACTCTTTTCCACTGTACACATCTTTGGCTTTTGTTCCCATAATACTCTCCCTTTCTATTCTTCACACCATTTGCGCACTTCTTCTTTTAACCAAGCTGCCCATTCATCAATTCCTTCACCTGTTTTTGCACAAATTGGAATAACTTGTGCCTTTGGGTTACGCATATGTACATATTCCTTACATTTTTCCATATCAAAATCAAAATATGGCAAAACATCTATCTTATTAATCAAAACCACATCACAAACAGAAAACATCAGTGGGTATTTTAATGGTTTGTCATGTCCTTCTGGTACGGATAAAATCATAGCATTCTTTACTGCCCCTGTATCAAACTCTGCCGGGCACACAAGGTTTCCTACATTTTCCAAAATAGCCAGTTCTACATCTCCTGTTTCCAGTCCTTCTAAGCCTTGCCTTGTCATTTCTGCATCCAGATGACACATTCCGCCTGTATGAAGCTGAATAGCTTTTACTCCCGTAGCTGCAATGGTGTGTGCATCCACATCCGAATCAATATCCGCTTCCATAACACCTATTTTCAATGTATCTTTTAATTTCTCAATGGTTCTTGTTAAGGTTGTTGTTTTTCCAGAACCTGGTGACGACATCAAATTTAATAAAAATACTTTTTTCTCTTTTAGTTCTTTTCTCAAAAGTTCTGCCTGATGATCATTATCTGCGAATACACTCTGTTTGATTTCAAGCACTCTTACTTCTTTTCCCATATCTATTTTTCCCCTTTCTCCTCTAGTCATACCAGTTTGACAAAATTATAACACGCCTACTATATACCGTCAACATATCATTCTAGTAATTCCTTATTTTTAGCCATTTTTCACAGTATTTTCACCTTGACCAACTATTATTTTTATGCTAAAATTTTGTTGGTATCTGGTATGACCAGAGTCAGTTAGTACTATTTTGCTTTATCTCATATATTATTTCATAAAGGAGATTCTTGGATATGGAATTTTCAAAATTATCAGCACCAAGTTTAAAAGATTTATTTATACAACAATTACAGGAGAAAATTTTATCTGGAGAATTACCAATAGGTACAGAACTTCCATCAGAACGTGAATTAGCCGAACAGATGCAAGTTAGCCGTGCTGTTATTAATGGCGGACTAAATGAACTGGCAAGAAAGGGCTTTATCGAATTACGTCCAAGACAAGGTTCCTTTGTAGCAGATTATCGTCGCAAAGGCAATTTGGACACTCTGATTACTATTATGGAATACCAGGGTGGAATTCTAGGCGCTCAGGAGATTCGTTCTATTTTAGAATTTCGTTTGGCACTAGAACATTTAGCTATCGAAAGTGCTATTTCTAACGCTACTGATGAGCAGATACATTCTTTGGAGCTCTTTGTCGATCAATTAAAAAATGCCACAACTCCTTTGCAGGCTTCTGAAATTGCATTCCAATTTCATCACGATCTCTCCTTTATTGGTAATAACAGCATTCTTCCACTTATTTATTACTCCTTTAGAACACCTGTTATATCACTTTGGACACGCTTTTGTACCATTTATGGAATTCCCGCTCTATATAATAATATTCATACCCTTTATGAATATATTAAAAAGCGAGATTTAGCTTCCAGCCATCAATGGACAGATAGCTATCTGAAAGAAGCAATCAACGGCCACCAGCAGATTTATTCTACTTATACTGCAACAGAAAGCAATCCATAAAAAATCCCCCAAGGTTCTCAGTCTTCCTATTTTGGTACGCTGAACTTTGGGGGATTTCCATATATCTCATCAGTTTCTGATATTCATTGGATTGCTTATCATATTTCTTATTTTCTAATTCCTTCTACTACTTCATTTGGGATTGTAAACTGTACAACTCCCATGTACATTGCAGCTACTTCACCTTCATTGAAGCTGATTACGATTTCATTATTTTCATTTAAATAAAACTCTGTTTCATCTGTAATAGCTTTAAAATTCCATTCTTCCATATCCTCATCATTTAACCAGTAGCTTACATTTTCATCTGCATCCATCTGTGCCTGCATCTGTTCTTTGATATTTTCGCTAATTAGTGTTTTGTAATCTGTACCATCTACGAAAAGATTTTTAAGTTCCAGACGTTCACCTGTCTTTAAATCAATTGTATAGTAGTAATTCCATTCTACACCACTGGCTTCAGCCCGGTAACAGATTAGCTTAATTGTAAAATATTCTTCTGTTGTCTGAGTGATTTCTGATTTTACAATAACATCCTGATAGCCTTCTTCGTGCTTCATATTCTCTTCAAATTCTCTTACAAATCTATCTGCAATGCCTCTGATTTCTGCATTGATTTCTTTTGCTGTACTTTGAAGATTTTCTTTGTTTTCTTCCGATACGTTTTCTGCATTGGCAGCATCCACTACTACTTCTGAAATTTCTACATCTGCAACATTGCGTTCATCTTCATATTCATAATCTCTAAATGTTACTACCTGAACTAAATTGCCTAATAATGGGATATTAGCCATTGCCTGTGCTACTCCTGCAGATGTATTTGGTAATACTACAAATGCTGCCACTGCTGCCGCTGCAAGGATTCCTTTATAATTGTTATTCTTTCTTCTTTTATCCTTCTTTGCCTGCTCCATAGTCTTCATTAACTCCTTCTTTTGTTCTTCATTCATTTTAATCTGTGTGTAATCTTCTTTTAATTCTTCCATCTTCTTATTATTGGTTGTCATAATTTTCCCTCCAATTTATTTCATATACAGCTATATATTTTCTTCTATTTTCATAGTTTTAATTTGATTCTTCTTTTCTTAATTCATATAGTGCACATACATTTCGAATCTTTAGGCTTCCAACTCAAGCCTCAGTTTCTTCATACAGCGATATAGTCGACTTTTCACTGTACTGACATTTTCACTCATAATTTCTGCAATTTCTTCCAATTTCAAATCTTCATAATAACGAAGCTCATTTTTTTCTCCTTTCTACCACTTGTCTGGTATATTTAAACTGCAACCTTTTGTGTTGTTCTATCTATTAGACTGTTGGGGTTGCAAAAAAGTTTCAAACTTTTAAATTTATTTATTTTTCTTTATTTTTCTTTTCAGCCATTTTGTTTTATATTTATTAGACTATTCGAGTTTCGAAAAAGTTTCAAGGAATTTTTAAAAAAGAACTCTCCTATAAAAAAATAGCAGGAGATTTTTATTTCTCCTGCTACCTTTTTCACTATCTAGATTCTCTCATAGATTCCCTTTATCGCTTCAACGGTGCGTTCTATGCCCCACTTTCCTGAATTGATGGCAAAGTCATATTCTTCCGGATTTCCCCATTCTTTCTTTGCAAAATATTTATAGTACAGTTCTCTTTTTTTATCCATCTTTTTGATTTTTATAATCGCATCCTTCATATTCAGATTTTCTCGATTCATAATACGAGTTACTCTATCATTTAAAGGCGCTGCAATAAATACGCTTAATGTCTGGATGTCCTCTTTTCCTGCAAGAACTGCATCTGCACATCTTCCTACAAAGATGCAGTCACCCTGTTCTGCCTTTTTCTGAATAATTTTCTTCTGCATATTATTTACGATAGTATGTGCATCTTTACCGTAGTATTCTTTATCTTTTCCTTCATAGAATACCGTATGTAAAAATGGATTTACTTTATGCTCAGAGGCAGCTCTAAGTACATCCTTTGGCAAGTCTGTATCTGCCAATGCTTCATCTAATATTTCTTTATCATAATATGGTATTCCCAGTTCTTCTGAAAGCTTTTTGGCTATCTCAAGTCCTCCGCTTCCAAACTGTCTTCCGATACATATTACTTTACTTTTTGTATTACTCATACTGTATTACCTCCTATCTGTCCTATTACAGATTCCATAGTAATTATTAAGCTTCTTTTTCTTCTATTCCTTTTACTTCTACATAACGAGTCTTTGGTGTTACCAGTTTATCACATACTGCAAGTATGCCCGGTAAAATAAAGATAATCAGTATAATTGACATTAATGCACCATTGGAAATAATTGTACAGATTTCTCCCATACTTGGGTCCGGGAAGAATTTTCCCATAATGCCGGTAACTACAACTAAAATCAATCCTGAAGTCATAAAAGTGTGGATAGAGCCATTATAACTTGCAATCAGGGCATCTTTTATACCCATATCCATACGTTTTTCTCTGTAGTAAGAAGTAAATAAAATACCATAATCCACTGCAGAACCCATTAAAATACTCTGTACAATAATCAATGCAAGATAGTAAATAGCAGTTCCCTGGAGTCCCATTAATGTCATAATTGCATAAACCGCTGCCTGAATAATAGCTACTAAGATCAATGGTATTACCGCATTACGATAAGTCACTAAAATAACAATATAAATGGCAAGGGCTGTTAAAATAGTAATTCGATTCATTTCTTCATCAAAGGTCTTTGACATTTCAAATGCCATTGGTGTATTTCCAACAAAATAATATTTGCTATTTAACTGCTCTTCACAATCTTTTTCTAACATCTGCATAAATGCAGTTGTTTCATCACTTTCGTCTGACAATGTGGTGTTAATCATCATAATGGAATGATTATCGCCAACTAACATATCTGCCGCTTCATCCATCTGTTCCTGTGCATCTGCAATCTGTTCTTTGATGTCATCTCCCAGCATCTCACTGAAACGTACATCGTTTACCAAATCCTCAGATAAATATGTAAACAGCTGGTCCATCGTCAATGTCCATTCCGGATTACTTTCTTTTAATCCGCCATAGAACAGGAATAATAATTCCATAGAGTTTGCATCCATATCGTCGGACATAGACTGCATAATATCCGTAAGCTCTTCTGCTGAATATCTCTTTCCACTGACAGAAGCATCTACAAGTTTCTTCAAACCTTTTAACTGATCTGCAGTTTCAGCGTCAAAAGCACCTGCCATCTGCTCATTATTTAATACATCCGTAACAAGGAAGTTTATAAATTTATGTACAGATATCTTCCATGCACTGGTATCTCCATGTTCACTCATATAAAGAAGATATAATGGTTTTACTTCTGCTTCCTCCATTCCAAGAAGCATTCCCATATCTTCTGCTGTATATTCAGTGCCGGAGTCTGCTCCATTCATAATACTCTGTAATAATACGAGCTGTCCCACACCATCAGCACCCATAGTTGCAGCAAATGTATCTTTATTCGCAAGAATAAAATCTACTAAATCCTTTACTGATACAGTCCAGTTTTCCGCCTGACTTCCTGATTCATAGAATGTATATAACATTTTTGTCTGGGATGCATCCATTCCAAGAAGTGTTCCCATATCACTATAAGAATATGCCACATGATTTACGGTACTGTTCATCATTGTCTGCATCATTCCAAGCTGCTGTAAGGTAGCTTCATCAAAGTTTGCAGACATTTCCGGTGTCATTAATACATTCACAAATTCCACCATAGACATAGTTCCTGTTGTATTACCAGCCATCTGCATAATACCAGAAACCATAGCTTCATCCATAGTAAATACCTGTGCTAAGTAAGCGGCAGGAAGCTGGGCTGTAATAGCAGCTTCATCAGTAAGCTGTAACAGCTGCTGCATCTGTGCTAAAGATGCTTCATCAAATGTTCCTGCAAAACTTGGATTATTTGCTAAATCATTACAGATAAAGGAAATAAATGTTCCGATTTCCATATTAGCAGGCTTATAAGACTCAGACTGTGCCATATAGGTGATATACAGCATTTTTGCACTTTCCTCGTCCATACCAAGAAGCGCTGCTACCTGTTTGTAATTCATTGGTGTATTAATGACTTCTTTATCAGTAAAGGTCTGTATCATCTGAAGCTGTTCCTTCATATCTCCTGCAAACATAGAAGCATAATCCGGATTATTAGCCACTTCATTTACAAGGAAATCTGCAAATACAGGTAATGTCATAGTTCCTGTATTTACCCCTCCTTTTTCAGAGAAATAAAGCATATAAAGCTGTTTTACTTCTGTTTCACCCATATCAAAAAATTCTGCCATTTCTGAAATAGACATGGCTTTTGTAAGCTGGTTCACATCAGCCATTTTCTTCATGGTGTCAATATTTTCTGTCATGGAGGCATCCATTTCAGATGCAAACATTTCATTTGTCATAACCTCATCGGTCAAGAAAGTAATGAATTCTTTTACGGTCATGGATGGAAGATTTCCATTGGAATAGTAATCATAATAAAGAAGACTTAAGGTGTCTTCATCCATTTCCATATCACCCATATTCATGTCCATGGTTCTAATTTCATTGGCAAGCTGAGAAACTGTATATGACTTTCCAAGTATAGTTCCATAAGACATCACTGTACTGACACCATCTACTGTTTCCCATTTTTCACTTAACTGAGTAATGGTTTCCTCATCTTCATTATCATAAAGAATGATAATTGGATTACTCTTAGGAAAAATATCATTAACCTCACTTGCCAAAGTCATAGAATATGTCATCTTTGTACCATCTTTTGTAAAGAAAAGAGCCACAAATAACAGTACAAATGCGATAGTCTGTACATATTTTGCTTTGAAACTAAATTTTCCCATAAATGCCATTGGAATATGAGGCACTTTTTTGGAAGTTTTATGAATCCATTTATCAAAAATAAGAATCAATGCCGGTAATACAGTAAACGTACAAATCATACTAATAAATACGCCTTTTGCAAGTACGATACCCATTTCCGGACCAATCTTAAAGCTCATAAAGCAAAGTATCAGCATACCTACAACAGTTGTTATGGAACTGCTTGCAATGGAAGAAAAGGAAGCACCGATTGCTTTTGCCATAGCCTTTGGACGGTCAATTTCTTCGCATAATTCCTGACGGTAACGTTCCATTAAAATGATAGAATAGTCAATGGATAATACCATCTGTAACAAGCTTGAAATGGAAAATGTGGAACTGGATACGCTTCCAAGTATTACATTAGTTCCCATATTAATCACAACTGCCACACCTATAGATGTCAGGAATAAAAGCGGTTCTATATAAGAGCTTCCCATTACCAGCATAATAACTAACATAATAGCAAGTGCTACTACAATGACCCATGTCGGAATACTGGTAACAACCGGATTATCCACATTGTATATCATTTCATAATCCGAAAAGCCTTCCTTCACGGCAGCTTCTACGCTGTCCATTTCCGGTGTATCATAATCGTAAGGAATATTTAAAATAAAGAGCGTATAATTATCTTTATTATAATCCTCACTATCAGATTCGTAGCTGACTGAATCTACATACTCAATTTCACCAAGCTCATCTAACAATTTATCCTTATCCGACTCTGATAAATCCGTAAACATAACACGAATCGTGTTATCTATAGACATATCATCAAATTCCTCTTCCATAATATCCATACCCTGTTTCATGGATGAACTGTCTGGAAGATAGTTAGTCATATCGGTAATAATTCCGAGATTTGGAATCTGTACGGCACTAATAATGGCAAGTACTACCATCAAAGCCAATACAAGCTTTCTTCTTTTTACAAGAAAATCTGCAATCTTCTGCATAAAATGCTTCCTCCTTTGTAATCTTTATGTTTTCAAATTAGCTGCTATTCTGAATAGTAACTGCAAAAAGTTGCACGAAAGTAAACAACCGCCTGCTCACTTCGCCATCTGTCTTATTGAAAAAAAAGAAAAGACCTTGAGAATAAGTCAAAGTCCTTCCTTTTTGAACACTTCTTATCTATTATTAGGTAAATAAATCTTAAATATGGTCCCTTCATTCAAAGCACTGATTACTTCTATTTCTCCATTACATAACGTAATAATCCTTTTTACGATGGAAAGACCAATTCCATTACCGCCTTTTTGTCTGCCTTCCATTCCCTGATAAAATTTTTCAAAGATATGCTGCTTTGTCTCCTCATCCATTCCCGGACCATTATCTGCAAAAGTAAGAGTAATTCCCTCTTCCTCTTTATTTCCTGCAATCTCAATGGTTCCACCCTCCGATGTAAACTTAATGGCATTTCCTATGAGATTAATCCATACCTGCTCCATAAATTCACAATTTCCATAATAAGTCAGATTTTCCACATCAATATCCAGCTCAATGTCTTTATCTTCTATCTGAGATAAGAATAAAATTACGCAATTCTTAATCTGTTCTCCTAAATCGTATTCCACTTTATCAGTTATAATCTGACAGGCATCCATCTTAGCAAGCAAAAGAGTATTTTGTGATAATTCAGTCAGTCTCTTAGATTCTTCTTCAATGATTTTCAGATACTTCATTCGCTCTGGTGATTCAATCTCTTCTCCATTTTCAATTAAAATCTCCGCAAACCCCTGTATGGCACTAAGAGGTGTCTTAATTTCATGAAGATATTCATTGGTAAACTGCTCCATTTCCTCTTTACTGCCCTTTAACGCTTCTACTACCTGATGCAATGCCTGATATGCGCCATCTGCCGCATCATCATGTTTTCTGTCTAACACTTCATTAAACTCACCAGCAGCCAATGTCTTAATTGCACTTATCAGATAGTCACTTCCTTTACGGAAGCGTATTAAACTCAAAGAGGCAAAAATGGATATGGATAACAGCAAAATATAGTTACCAAAAACCAATATTAGAATATTTTTATCCTCAATTAAAATCTGTTTTTCACCAATTTCATAGCTGTTGCTGCTCAGTAACAGCAAAGTAACAACAGAAATCACCCCTATCACAATATTCCAAAATATTACTTTTTTAACAGATAATTCAGACATTATCTTTTTTACAAGCTTATCTAACATATACAGACCTCATTTCTGTGGTTTTTACTATCTGCAAATATCCCCGACCTGCTTCTTTGTTTTACGTTCTTCTATCTCTTTCGCTTTTATGAATAACCGCCTTATATCCTAAGCCACGCAAAGCCTTTAATTCAAACTCATCACAGTCTGCCAGCTTATTTCTCAACTTACTAATGTAAGTTTTAATGGTATCGTATTCTGTTTCCGTATCGTACCCCCATATTTTATCCATCAACTGCTGCTTGGTAAATACCGTTTCCGGATAGGAAAGCAATAAAAATAATAAATCAAATTCCTTGTTGGTAAGAGTAATCTGGCTTTCTCCATAAGTTGCTGTATATGTACTCTGGTTCATTTCAAACTTTCCAATCTGGATTTTTTTCTCACTGGCAATATTGGCTCTTCTTAAAATAGCTTCAATTCTCCACACCAATTCCTCATAATCGACTGGTTTTGTCATATAGTCATCAATCCCCATTGCAAAACCTTCTCTTTTATGTTCAAAGGATGTCATTGCCGTCAATATAATAACCGGTTTTTGATCACCACTTTCCCTTAATGCCTGAACCAGCTCGTAACCATTCATTTTAGGCATCTGTATATCGACTATCAATAAATCCACATGCTTATTATCCAAAATCTCTAATGCTTCTTCGCCATTGGAAGCTTCTTCCACATGATATAATGGAGTCAGCTTTGTTTTGGTCAAAAGACGCAATTTATCATCATCTTCTACTAATAGAATTGTAATCATAGTACCTCTACCCTTTACAACTATATTTCTATGGCATGTTTACATCAACATCCAACATATATTTTATATAGCTGAAGTCTCTGCTCTCATATATTATAGCAAAAAGGTTGCATGAAAGTTAAATTACAGACCTCCTACATGGGCTGTATTGGTTGCAAATGCCTGCACAGCACTTTCCTGCTCCTCAATATAGGCTTCCATAATTGCTGCCGCCATTCCAATCAACTTAATACACGGTCTTTTTTTGTAATATTCAGCCGTTCTCTCAGATGGTGTCGGAGAATCCTTTCCCTTGCCAAGCCCTAACAAATCACGACACACAATAGAACCATTTTCTTTCTCAAACTCAGCAGCTAACTGCTGGATTCTGGCATAGTGATTTTTCTTAAGCTCCGGATTTTTTACATCATCATAACCGTATAAAATCCCAGCTACCATAAACATACCAGATACAGAACCACAGACCTCACGAAGCCTTCCCATACCTCCTCCAAAAGAGGAACTAAGTCGCAGTGCCATGTTGTGGTCCATATCATATTTGTCTTCAAATGCCAAAAATACTGCCTGGGTGCAGTTATAGCCTTCTAAAAATAAGTTCATGGCTTTCTGGGCGTATTTGCTGTTTTCAATGTCTATCTTCATGTTGTTTCATTTCCTTTTCTTTTTTAGTTCATACAAAATCGCGTTTTTTCAAACTCAAAACCAAAAAATGCACAAACTTTTTAGCTAAAGCTTGTACATTTTCATGGTTTTATTGTTGTTTTTCTAATTTAAATTTATGCCTCAATCGCAGCCAATGCCTGTGCTAAGTCTGCAATTAAGTCTTCCTTATCTTCCAGACCACATGACATACGAACCAGACCAGCTGGAACGCCTGCTGCGTTAAGCTGTTCTTCTGTCATCTGACGATGTGTAGTAGTTGCCGGGTTTAAACAGCATGTTCTTGCATCTGCAACGTGTGTTTCGATTGCTGCAAGCTTCAGATTCTTCATAAATACTTCTGCTGCTGCACGGCCACCTTTTAATTCAAAGGAAACTACTCCACAACCACCCTTTGGAAGGTATTTCTGAGCTGTTTCATAGTATTTATCAGATGGAAGTCCTGAATAATTAACCTTTGTAACCTGTGGGTGTTTTTCCAAGAATTCTGCTACTGCCTGTCCATTTTCCACGTGGCGTGCCATTCTTACATGAAGGGATTCTAATCCCATGTTAAGGTAAAATGCATGCTGTGGGGACTGGATACATCCCAAGTCACGCATTAACTGAGCTGTACATTTTGTAATAAATGCACCTTCTTTGCCGAATTTTTCTGCATATGTAATTCCATGATAAGAGTCATCTGGTGTGCAAAGTCCCGGGAATTTGTCTGCATGTGCCATCCAGTCAAACTTACCGGCATCAACAATTGCTCCACCTACCGCAACACCATGTCCATCCATATATTTTGTTGTGGAGTGAATTACGATATCGGCACCCCATTCAATTGGACGGCAGTTTACTGGTGTTGGGAATGTGTTATCAATAATTAATGGTACCCCATGTTCGTGAGCTGCTTTTGCAAATTTTTCAATGTCTAATACAGTTAAAGCTGGGTTAGCAATTGTTTCACCAAATACTGCTTTTGTATTTTCTTTGAATGCCGCATTTAATTCTTCATCGGTGCAGTCTGGAGCAACAAATGTTACTTCAATACCCATTTTTGCCATTGTCACAGAAATTAGGTTAAATGTTCCACCATAAATGGAAGAAGATGCTACGATATGGCTTCCACATTCGCAGATATTAAATAATGCCATAAAGTTTGCTGCCTGTCCTGAGGATGTAAGCATTGCTGCTGCTCCACCCTCTAATTCTGCAATTTTAGCTGCAACATAATCATTGGTTGGGTTCTGAAGTCTTGTATAGAAATATCCAGAAGCTTCTAAGTCAAAAAGCTTACCCATATCTTCACTTGTTGCATACTTAAATGTTGTAGACTGTACAATTGGAATCTGTCTTGGTTCTCCATTGCCTGGTGTATAACCACCCTGTACGCATTTTGTGTTAATTTTGTAGTTACTCATAATATATTTCCTCCTAATCCTTTGAATTCTAATGTATTGATTCTATACTTGGCTGGTCATTAACTATTCTATTCATAAATAGGATATTTTTTACACAGCTTCGCTACTTCTTCACAAACATACTCTTTCTTACTTTCATAATCTGTTGCTACCAGCCAGATTAATTCAGCAATTTTTTCCATATCTGCCTCTACCATGCCTCTTGAAGTAATAGCTGGGGTACCAATTCTTACTCCGGAAGTTACAAATGGGCTTCTTGGGTCATTTGGCACCGTATTTTTATTCAAAGTAATATGGGCTTCATCACAGCGATTCTGCAATTCTTTACCGCTGACTTCCATATTTCTTAAATCTACTAACATCAAATGATTATCTGTTCCATCACTTACGATATCAAATCCCTGTTTTTTAAGGGCATTTGCCAAAGCCTTTGCATTCTTCACTACCTGCTCCTGATATGCCTTAAATTCTGGCTTTAATGCCTCTCCAAAGCATACTGCCTTCCCTGCAATCACATGCATTAATGGACCGCCCTGTGTTCCAGGGAAGATAGCTTTATTAAAATTAAACTTCTCTGCTGCCTCTTTATTTGCAAGAATCATACCACCACGAGGTCCTCTTAATGTTTTATGAGTTGTAGTTGTCACTACATCTGCATAAGGGATTGGGCTTGGATGAAGCCCTGCTGCCACAAGGCCGGCAATATGAGCCATATCTACCATAAGGTATGCTCCTACCTCATCTGCAATTTCACGGAACTTCTTAAAATCAATGGTTCTTGCATAAGCACTGGCCCCTGCCACAATTAACTTTGGTTTTGCTTCCAATGCAATTCTTCTAACTTCATCGTAATCAATGACACCATTGTCATTGACACCATAAGGTATTGCATTGAAATATTTTCCTGATAAATTAACCGGGCTTCCATGGGTTAAATGTCCACCATGATCAAGGCTCATACCCATTACTGTATCTCCCGGCTCTAACATGGCAAAAAACACTGCTGTATTAGCCTGTGCACCAGAATGTGGCTGTACATTTGCATAATCACAGCCAAACAATTTCTTGGCACGTTCAATAGCCAGATTTTCTACAATATCTACATCCTCACAACCACCATAATAACGCTTTGCCGGATATCCTTCAGCATATTTGTTAGTAAGAACTGTTCCCATTGCCACCATAACCGCCTTGGAAACAATATTTTCAGAAGCAATCAGCTCCAGATTTCCACACTGTCTGCTAAATTCCAGTTCAATTGCCTCTCCCACTTCTTTATCCTGCTCTGTTAAATATCCCATAATATTCTTAACCATATGTCATCTACCTCCCAATACTTTTAAATCTATTTTTCTTTTCTTCACAAATCTTTTTTATCATAAACCTCATACGCTTATCTTTTCTTATTGCTCTGCCCCAAAAATCTCTTCCTGAATACGTTTGCCAGTTGGTGTTGCAGCAACTCCGCCAAGTGCAGTTTCTTTCATCTCCATTGGAAGTTTTTTACCAACCTTATACATCGCTTCAATCACTTCATCTGGCGGAACTACAGATTCCATTCCACCTAATGCCAAATCTGCACTTAACATAGCATTTAATGACTGGGATGCATTTCTCTGGGCACATGGAAGCTGTACTAAACCTGCTATTGGGTCACAGATTAATCCCATGCAATTTAATAAAGCAACTGACATCGCATGTCCTGCCATTCTTGGTGTACCGCCACGCATTTCTACTGCCGCTGCTGCTGCCATAGCCGCTGCCACTCCACACTCAGCCTGACATCCACCCTCTGCCCCGGAGACCGTTGCATTCTTCACAACAATTGTTCCTATTCCCGAAGCTGTTAATAGACCACAGAGAGTTTCTTTTCTGCTTAAATTATATTTTTCTGTTACCCCTGCCAGCACTGCCGGTAAAATTCCGCAGGAACCTGCTGTTGGTGATGCACAGATTTTTCCCATTGCTGCATTGACTTCACTGGCAGACAACGCCATTGCCATAACGTGATTCAATTCCTTACCGCAAAGAGTATCCTCTTTCTGACTGTAAATATGCTGTTTCTTAGACATTCCTGTTACCAGATTACCTACGGTCTGCTGTGGTTCTTCCAGTGCTTTATGAACGGAACGCAGCATAACCTCATAACGTTTATCCAGTAATTCAAAAACTTCCTCTTCGGAGGTTTCTGTAATTTCACATTCATTTTCTAAAATAACCTTCCACAATGGAACATTTTTTGCTTCTGCACTGCTTATGAGTTCTTCCATATTATTATACATTTTTTCCTCATTTCTGGGACTTTCTTTCACCCCATCAAAATCATATAAACCTTTATCTTCTATTTTTCTATTATTCTCCAAGATTAATTATCTTTGCATAAATTACATTTTCATTTTCCAGAATCTTAGCTTCTACCTCTTCCGGAATCACATCATCTGTCTCAATAACACAGCATGCAATATCACCTTTGGAACGTCTGGATAACTTCATATTAGCAATATTAATATTATACTCCATTAAAGTCTTAGTCACATAAGTGATAACACCTTTTCTGTCATGATGCTGCATAACCAGAGTTGGCAGCTGTAGCTCTGCATCTGTGGCAAACCCATTAATCTCACATATCTTAATCTGTCCACCACCAACAGAAGACCCTACAACTTCTTTGGTACTTCCATCCTTCATGGTAAATATCATGCGGACTGTATTCTCATGGACACCTTCCATTTCCTCCTCGCAGAAATCGAAGGTAAGTCCCTGCTCTTTAGCAAGCTCGAAGGAATGGGCAAGTCTTTCATCATCGGTAGCCATTCCAAGTGCTCCTGCTACCAGCGCTCTATCGGTTCCATGCCCTTTTCCTGTTTTGGCAAATGACCCATGCAAATGAAAAGAAACATGCTTAAATTCATCTCTTACTATCATTCTGGCTGCTTTTCCCAGTCTTGCAGCTCCTGCTGTATGTGAACTGCTTGGACCAATCATAACTGGTCCCACCACATCAAAAATACTGATATTCATAGTCTTCTACCTTCTCACCTGTAAAATATGTCTTTCTGTACTACTTTTAATGATATCACATTTTCGGTCCAAGGTATAGGGAAATTTAGACCTTACATTTTCATGCTTTTATTAACTTCCCATAATAAGCAAATTAGTTTATAATATATTCTGTATAGATGACATATTATTTTTAACTATTAGGAGGCTTGCCATGAGACACTCAAAATTCAAAAAACTATTATGTCTGCTTCTGATTGTAATAACTACGTTTACTGGAATCTTTCTTACTCCAACAGAAGCTTTTGCCAAGAACGATATCTACTCCACCATGGAAATGATATGGGACATTTCTAAATGTACCGTGTATACCGGACAGGAATATCGATTTTCCACGGGTGTTTCCACTCGTTATTACACGAGTGATAAATATACACAAGAGGACTACTCTAAGGCTTGTGAAAAAATATGGGGTGACTGGGTTTGGACATCCAGTGATAATTCTGTCGTTACCTTCGTATCCTCACGCCAGTATGAAAATGGTGTTGCTACACCAGTTCTTTCAGACACCTTAAAGGGTAACGGTTTTCCTTCCATCATAGGTCTGAAACCGGGAACTGCCACGATTTCCATTACTTCTTCTATTCTGGGTAAATCCCTTACCTGTAAGGTTACTGTATTAGATGCAGAACTCTATTGTGAAGACGGCGTATTTTATTACAACAACGAATATTTCTTTGAACTGAAGGGAAACACCACTGCATTAAAATATACAAGTTCTAAACCGGAAGTTGCCACTATAGATGAGACGACCGGCGTTTTGACAGCACTCAAAAAGGGGAAAACCACGATTTTCTGTGAAGCCGCAGACGGCAATACTTATAAAAAGACAATCAACATAAAGAAACCGGGACTTAGTTATTCTAAAATAACAAGCTACTATTTCACCGGCTTCCGTGAAGGTGCTTATTCTACTTTCCCAATTGTAGCAAAAGGAATTGATGTCAAAGAATGGAAGTCTTCCAATACGAAAGTTGTAAAAGTAATTCAAAAGGCTAATGTTGGCGTACTAGAAATTCATGGAACTGGAACATGTACCGTTACCTGTACTGATACTTCCGGCAAAACTTACAAATGTAAAGTAACCATTGTTGGTGGAAAACCTTGGAGTGGCTTAAATGGCGGTTACCGCCCTACTATTACTGAGGTTAAGAAACATGGTTACTATAATGACATTAATAAAGTACAGGATTTTGGAGATGTTGTATTTTATGTAGTGGATTATGCCAAAGAAATCAATTTAAAGAATGGCAATAAGAAAATGGATATTACGGCTGCTGATAAAAAGGCAAAAGAAATTCTGGCTAATCGTTATCCAGATAAAAATATTGTATCTGCCGGCGGTGGGGATTTGCTCGGTTTCACCTCCGGAAAACAATACGGAAGACTTTGGGTCGGCTGCTATTATGTAGAAGACCGTAATTATAATTAGGAGTCACCGAACGGAATTTAGAAATCTTATCTTCATCCTAATTCGCTTTATAGAAAAATGCTGTAACAGACCAAAAGGTTATGTTACAGCATTTTTTCTATTATATAAAGAGATAGAGATTTTATGATCTTCCTGAACCATCTACAGAAAGAATTTCTCCTGTTACATAGCTTGCCATATCACTTGCAAGATATACAAAGGCATCTGCAACTTCTTCTGGCTCTCCCGGTCTTCCGATTGGAATCTGCTTACAAATTCCTTCTACTACTGCCGGTGGTAATGCCGCTACCATATCTGTCTTAGTCACACCTGGTGCTACTGCATTAACACGAATACCATCTTTTCCAAGTTCTCTTGCCAATGAAATGGTCATACCATTTACAGCAAATTTACTTGTTGGATATCCAACACCTGCCGGCTGTCCATAACGGCTTACCATGGAACTTGTATTAATAATGGAGCCGCCACCCTGTTCTTTCATAATTTTCGCAGCTGGTAATGTTGTATAGAATAAGGCATTAACATTAAGGGCCATAATCTTATCAAATTCTTCTGTTGTATAATTATATAATGGTGTACTCTGAGAAATTCCCGCATTATTAACGAGGATGTCTAATCTTCCCATTTTTTCTTTTACTTCATTAACTGCTTTTTCCACTTCCACAGCATCTGTCAGTGTTGGCCACATACCAATTACTTCCCAGTCTGCATTTTCCTCTTTTAACTGTTCAATAGCCTTATTAACTGTTTCTTCTCTGGAACCAAATAAAGCAACCTTTGCTCCATTCTCTAGATATTTCTTTACGATTGCATATCCAATTCCTCTTGTTCCACCTGTTACAATTGCTACTTTTCCTTTTAACATAATATATCTCCTTTCATACTAAAAGCTTATCCATATTTCCATCTTCAACACTTATTTCATATTAATTTTACATATGCATTATACATTATTGTTAAATATTTGTCAATAAATGCTGTTAATCTTGTTGTAAGCTGACCGATTTTCCTTTATCTTTCAAAAGACAAGCACAAAAATAAGGCTGTCACGCTAATTGCCTGCATGACAGCCTATGTTATAATTATTCGTAATTTATTTATCTCTCCAGATAATTCTACCTTTTGTTAAATCATATGGAGAAAGCTCTAATGTAACCTTGTCTCCTGGTAAAATACGGATAAAGTTCATTCTTAACTTACCGCTGATATGTGCTAATACGATATGTCCGTTTTCTAATTCTACACGGAACATAGCATTAGGCAGCTTTTCTACAACGGTTCCTTCAATTTCAACTACATCTGTTTTTGACATAAGTTTTCTAACCTCCTATTGCTTTACGATATATATTCTCTGACGATGCCTTGCTTACTTTATTAAGCATTACTTAAAAAGTTCTACTTTGTTAATTATTAATTAAAAAGCGTTACTTTGTTAATTATTAACTAAAAAGTTCTACTTTTTAGTTAAGGATAAAATCTCTGGCTCACCTTCTGTGATTAAAATGGTGTTTTCATAATGTGCAGATAAGGATTCATCCTGAGTTACTACTGTCCAGTCATCCTCAAGCCACCATACGTCGTACGCACCAATATTTACCATTGGCTCAATTGCCAAGGTCATTCCAGGCTGAAGTCGAAGACCTCTTCCTTTCTGCTTAAAATTAGGTATCTGTGGTTCTTCATGTAAGGCTGTTCCAATTCCATGCCCCACTAAATCTCTGACTACAGAAAAACCATTGCTTTCCACATAATTCTGGATTGCTGTTGAAATATCGTATAAGTGATTTCCTGCTTTTGCATATTTGATGCCTTCGAAAAAGCTTTCTCTTGTTACATCAATTAATTTCTGTGCTTCCTTGGAAATCTCGCCTACTGCATGAGTTCTTGCTGCATCTGAATGATAGCCTTTATAAATAACTCCTGCATCCAGACTTACAATATCTCCTTCACGGAGAATACGCTTTTTGCTTGGAATTCCATGAACGACCTCATCATTAACGGAAACACAAATAGAAGCTGGGTAACCATTATAGTTTAAAAAAGAAGGAATACAGCCATAGCTGCGAATTATCTCTTCGCCCAGTCGGTCAATTTCCTTTGTTGTAATCCCCGGTTTTACGGCCTTTTCTAATTCATCGTGAACAATTGCAAGAATTCTTCCTGCTTCACGCATTAATTCAATTTCTCTGTTAGATTTTATTGTCACAGACATACTAATCACCCTAAAATTTCAATAATAGCAGCAAATACTTCTGCCATTTCTAATGTTCCATCTACTTCTACTACTTTTCCGGCCTTTGTATAATAATCAATTAAAGGCTTTGTCTGATTGTGATATACTTCCAGACGTTTCTTCACTGTTTCAGGCTTATCATCATCTCTTAAAACAAGTTCTCCGCCACAGGCATCACAAATACCTTCTTTTTTGGTTGGATTGAACTCTACATGATAAGTACCGCCACATGTTGTACAAGCTCTACGACCTGACATTCTGTTGATAATTACTTCATCCGGAACCTCAACATTGATTGCGTAATCAATTTCCTGATTCTTTCTCTGTAATGCTTCTGTAAGTGCTTCTGCCTGAGGAATTGTTCTTGGGAATCCATCCAGCACATAGCCTTTCTTCGCATCTTCCTGCTCTAATCTGTCCATTACTAAATCAAGAGTCAGTTCGTCTGGAACCAGTAACCCCTGATCCATATATTCTTTTGCTTTCTTACCAAGCTCTGTATTGTTCTTAATATTGGTTCTGAAAATATCTCCCGTGGAAATATGTGGGATTCCATATTTTTCGGCAACTCTCTTTGCCTGTGTCCCTTTTCCGGCACCAGGAGCACCTAACATAATAATTTTCATTAGTAACCTCTTCTCTCTCTTTATGCTTATAGGGACAACAAAGAAATCTTCATTGTCCCCATATATATTACCTTATCTATTAATCATTTAAGAAACCTTTGTAGTGACGAACTAACATCATAGATTCAATTTTCTTTAATGTTTCAAGAATAACACCAACGATGATGATTAAAGATGTTCCACCAAAGGAAACACTCGCACCAAATGCACCGGAGAAGAAAATTGGAATAACTGCTACAATCATAAGGCCTACAGCACCAATAAAGATCATATTGTTTAATACCTTTGTTAAGTAGTCTGTAGTTGGCTTACCTGGTCGGATACCTGGAATAAAGCCACCCTGTTTCTTCATATTATTGGATACTTCAATTGGATTAAATGTAACTGAAGTATAGAAATAAGCGAAGAAGATAACTAAAAGGATATACAGTACAAGACCAAGTGTATACTTAAATTCACCAAAGCTTGAGAAATTACACCAAGCACCCTGATTTAAGATTTTTAAAATCTTCTGACCAAAGCTTGCACCTGCACCAGACTGTGGATATACACCAAAGAACTGTGCAATTACAATTGGGAAAGACATAAGGGAACTAGCAAAGATTACTGGAACAACACCAGCTGTATTTACTTTTAATGGAATGTGTGAACTCTGTCCACCAACCATTTTTCTTCCCTGTACTTTCTTCGCATACTGTACTGGAATCTTTCTTTCGCCATCCTGTAACAGGATAATAAATACAATCATACCAATGATTACAACCAGAATTACTAAAGCTGCAATAATTTTATTTAATACTGAAGCATTTGCAATAAACTGATTATAAAGAGTTGCCACATCAGTTGGCATACTTGATACGATATTGATTAAGAGGATAATGGAAATACCATTACCTACTCCCTTTTCAGTAATTCTTTCACCAAGCCACATTAAGAAAGCTGTACCTGCTGTTAATGCAGTTACGATAACTGCTACATTTGTAAATGTAACTCCGCCTTCAAGTAAGCCCTGGTTTCCAAATCCAATTGCCATAGCTAAACTTTCAAGTACAGCTAAGCCAATTGTTAAATAACGTGTATACTCAGCGATTTTCTTTCTTCCATCTTCGCCTTCCTTCTGCATTTCCTCTAATTTAGGAATTGCAATAGTAAGCAGCTGGATAATGATAGAAGATGTAATGTATGGAGTAATATTCAATGCGAAAATTGACATAGAAGTAAAGGAACCACCTGTCATCGCATTAAAGAAAGTAAGTGCTGTCTGCATTTCAAACCAAGCTGCGAAATAATCTCTATTTACACCTGGTACTGGAAGCTGACAACCAATTCTTACGATGATTAATGCAATAAAAGTATAAATCAAACGGTCTCTGATTTCTTTTACCTTTAACGCATTACGAAGTGTTTTAATCATTTCTTAAATCACCTCTGCTTTTCCACCAAGAGCTTCGATTTTTTCTTTAGCACCAGCGCTGAAAGCATCAACCTTAACTGTAAGCTTCTTAGTTAATTCTCCATTTCCAAGAATTTTAACGCCATCTCTTGGGTTTTTAACGATACCAGCTTCGATTAATGTTTCTACAGTTACTTCTGTATTATCATCAAATCTATTGAGTACATCTACGTTAATACCAACGATTTCCTTGCTACTTGGGCAAGTGAAACCTCTCTTAGGCAGTCTTCTGTATAATGGCATCTGACCACCTTCAAAACCAGGTCTTGGAGCTCCTGAACGAGCTTTCTGTCCTTTGTGACCTTTACCAGCAGTCTTACCATTTCCTGAACCATGTCCACGGCCTCTTCTGAAATTATCATTATGTTTTGAGCCGTCTGCAGGTCTTAATTCTGATAAGTTCATCCTGCACACCTCCTTATAATATTTCCTAATCTCTATTACGGTTTATTTCTTAGATTTCTTCTACTTTTACTAAGTGTTTTACCTGCCAAATCATACCTCTTACAGCTTCATTATCTGGCATTTCTACACTTTTGTGTAATTTCTTAAGTCCTAAAGCTTCTACTGTAGCTTTATGCTTTGGAACAGCACCGATTGTGGACTTAACTAAAGTAATTCTTAATTTATTAGCCATTTTTTACACCTCCTGATTATTCTGCTAAACTTGTTTGTTTCTATGGTTCCCGTAGATTAGCCTAAAAGCTGTTCTACGGAAATACCACGAAGCTTAGCTACTTCTTCTGGAGTCTTTAACTGGCTTAAGCCCTGAATTGTAGCAAGTACAACGTTCTGTTTATTGTTAGATCCTAAAGATTTTGTACGGATGTTTTTGAATCCTGCTAATTCAAGTACAATACGAGCTGGACCACCAGCGATGATACCAGTACCTTCTGGGGAACGTTTCAGCATTACGGAAGCGCTGCCGAATTTTCCTACGAAATCATGTGGTGTACTACCATTTTCATCTAAAGGTAAGGTAATTAACTTTTTGATTGCATCTTCTTTTCCTTTGCGGATAGCTTCTGGAATTTCAGCTGCTTTACCTAAACCAGCACCAACGTGTCCGTTCTTGTCACCAACAACAACTAAAGCTGTAAAACGCATGTTACGTCCACCTTTTACTACTTTAGTAACACGTTTGATTGATACTACTTTATCTTCTAATTCTAACTGACTAGCATCAATAATTTCACGTCTCATTTATGTTTTCTCCTTCCTTACCTACTAGAACTGAAGACCAGCTTCTCTAGCAGCTTCTGCTAAAGCCTTGATCTTACCCTGATATATAAATCCGCCTCTATCAAAGACAACGTTTGTAATACCTTTTTCTAATGCCTTTTTAGCAATTACTTCGCCTAATTTAGCAGCTGCTTCGACATTATTTGTTTTTTCTAATTCTGCTTTCACGTCTTTCTGAAGAGTAGAAGCTGATACTAAGGTATTTCCAACTGTGTCGTCAATAATCTGAGCGTACATATGATTATTACTTCTAAACACTGCTAAACGTGGTCTTTCTGCAGTACCTGCAAAACGATTACGAATTCTTCTGTGTTTATTTTCACGAATTTTACTTCTTGATTCTTTCTTAACCATCGTTTAATCTCCTCTCAATTATTTCTTACCAGTCTTACCAACTTTACGTCTAATAACTTCATCAGCATACTTGATACCTTTACCCTTGTATGGTTCAGGAGCTCTCTTCTCTCTGATTTCAGCAGCGTACTGGCCAACTTTTTCTTTATCGATACCTTTAACAATAATCTTATTCTGTCCTTCAAGAATGGATTCAACACCTTCTGGGTCTTCCATTACTACTGGATGAGAATATCCTAAAGATAATGTTAATGTTTTTCCCTGTTTTGCAGCTCTATAACCAACACCGTTGATTTCAAGAACTTTCTGGTAACCATCAGTTACACCAACAATCATGTTGTTTACTAAAGTTCTTGTTAAACCGTGTAATGATTTCATTTTCTTTAAATCATTTGGTCTAGATACAATAACTTCAGATCCTTCTAATTTGATTTCCATTTCTGCAGGTAATACTCTTTCAAGTGTTCCCTTAGGACCTTTTACAGTCACTTTATTATTTTCTGCAATATCAACTGTTACTCCAGCTGGTACCGCGATAGGCATTCTTCCTATACGTGACATGCCCGCACCTCCTAAATTTTCTATATAGTGAAAGGCTTTTGCCTTTGCGCTTATTAGTTGCAATTATATACTGCCCAGTCTTACTGAGCCGGTAGACAAACCGCTCAAAAAACTGCCTGCCATTGCAGGCCAGCTGCTTACGCAGCCACCTGTTTTTTCGCTGTGTGCCGCTAAAAATCAAATACTCACTACGTTCGTGCTTGATTCCCCGCTTACCACACAAATGCTAATACTTCGCCACCAACGTTTAACTTTCTAGCTTCTTTATCAGTGATTACACCCTGATTTGTAGAAATGATAGCGATACCTAAACCACCAAGTACTTTTGGAAGATCTTCAGCGTTTGCATAAACACGAAGTCCTGGTTTAGAAATTCTCTTTAAACCTGTAATAATCTTAACGTTCTTATCTTTACCATATTTTAATGTAATATGGATAGACTTGAATCCGCCAACTTCTTCAATTGTATAATTTTTAATATAACCTTCTTTTAAAAGAATATCTGCAATTGCGATTTTCATTTTAGAAGCAGGTACATCTACTGTATCATGTTTTGCAGTGTTTGCATTACGAATTCTTGTAAGCATATCTGCAATTGGATCGCTCATTGTCATTAGGTTCTTCCTCCTTTTACCAGCTTGCTTTCTTAACTCCAGGGATCTGTCCTTTATAAGCCAATTCACGGAAGCAAATTCTGCAAATTCCGTATTTTCTTAAATAAGCATGTGGACGACCACAGATTCTACAACGATTGTATTCTCTTGTAGAGAATTTAGCAGGACGCTGCTGCTTTACCTTCATAGACATTTTAGCCATGAAATTTACCTCCTAACTATTTTGAAAACGGCATACCAAACTGTGTAAGTAATTCACGTGCTTCTTCATCAGTATTGGCTGTGGTTACGAAAATAATATCCATACCTCTTACTTTATCGATTTTATCGTATTCGATTTCAGGGAAGATTAACTGTTCTTTAATACCTAAAGCATAGTTTCCTCTACCGTCGAATGCGTTAGGATTAACACCTCTAAAGTCACGTACACGAGGCAGTGCTAAGTTGATGAGACGATCTGCAAATTCATACATTCTTTCGCCTCTTAAAGTTACTTTACATCCGATAGCCATACCTTCTCTGATTTTGAAGTTAGCTACAGACTTTTTAGCTCTTGTAAGAACTGCTTTCTGACCTGCGATTGTTTCAAGGTCTTTTACAGCAGATTCTAACACTTTAGCGTTATCTTTTGCTTCACCAACACCCATGTTGATTACGATTTTTTCAAGTTTTGGTACCTGCATTACGTTCTTATAACCGAACTTCTTTGTCATACCGTCAATAATTTCACTTGTATATTTTTCTTTTAAACGTGCCAAAGTATTTGTCCTCCTCTCTCGAATTAGTCAATCACTTCGCCAGTTGCTTTAGCATAACGAACCTTTTTGTCGCCTTCAAGCTTAAAGCCAACTCTTGTAGTTTTGCCTTTATTTACATACATAACATTTGAAATATCAATTGCAGCTTCCCTATGGATGATTCCACCCTGTGGATTAGCCTGGCTTGGTTTTGCATGCTTTGTTACAGTGTTAACACCTTCAACGATAACCTTGCCGTCTTTTACGGAAAGAACTTTACCTTCTTTGCCTTTATCTTTACCAGTGATTACTTTAACAGTATCACCTTTCTTAATTTTGCTAGTTGCCACTGTACGACACCTCCTTATAATACTTCTGGTGCTAATGAAACGATTTTCATGAATTGTTTTTCTCTTAATTCTCTTGCAACTGGTCCAAAGATACGTGTTCCTTTTGGATTCTTGTCATCTTTAATGATAACTGCTGCATTTTCATCGAATCTAATGTAAGAACCATCTTTACGACGTGTTCCATTTACTGTACGAACTACTACAGCCTTAACAACATCGCCCTTCTTAACAACACCGCCTGGTGTTGCATCTTTAACGGAAGCAACGATAATGTCACCGATAGCTGCATATCTTCTAGTTGAACCGCCTAATACACGGATGCAAAGTAATTCTTTAGCTCCTGTATTATCAGCAACTTTAAGTCTTGATTCCTGCTGGATCATAGCTATATTCTCCTTTCAAACTACCTGCGCAAAATACTATGCCGGAACATTGTAATTCCGATAATCTTATTTTGCTCTTTCGATAATTTCTACAAGTCTCCATCTCTTATCTTTAGATAATGGTCTTGTTTCCATAACTTTTACTCTATCACCGATTTTGCATTCGTTGTTTTCATCGTGTGCTTTTAATTTGTAAGTTCTCTTAACGATTTTGTTGTAAAGAGGATGTTTTACGTTATCTACAACTGCAACAACGATTGTTTTATCCATTTTATCACTTACTACTTTACCAGTACGTGTTTTTCTTAAATTTCTTTCCACAACAAATTCTCCTTTCTATCAATCAAGATTTATTTGTTCTGAGCAGAAATAACAGTCTGAATTCTAGCGATATTCTTTCTTACTTCTTTAATTCTGCTTGTATTATCTAACTGATTTGTTGCGTTCTGGAATCTTAAATTGAAAAGTTCCTTTTTAGCAGCTACTAAATCTTCGTTTAATTCTGCAACTGATTTCTTGCTTAATTCTTCAAAATATTTCTTAGTTTTCACTGCCCGCACCTCCTTCTAAGTCTGCGCGAGAAACTACTTTACATTTAACTGGTAATTTGTGAGTTGCAAGACGTAACGCTTCTCTAGCTACTTCTTCAGAAACGCCAGCGATTTCGAACATAACGCGTCCTGGCTTAACAACTGCTACCCAGTATTCAAGTGTTCCTTTACCGGAACCCATACGAGTTTCTGCTGGTTTTGTTGTTACCGGCTTATCTGGGAATATTTTAATCCAAACTTTACCACCACGTTTGATATAACGAGTCATTGCAATACGGGCAGCTTCAATCTGGTTTGATTTAATCCATGCTGGCTCCATAGCCACGATACCATATTCGCCGTGTGTGATTCTGTTACCTCTGAGTGCTTTACCCTTCATAGAACCACGGAACTGTTTACGACGTTTTACTCTTTTAGGCATTAACATTATTTATCGCTCCCTTCCTTTTTAACTCCTTTAGTTGGAAGTACTTCGCCCTGGTAAATCCAAACTTTAACACCAGTTTTACCATAAGTTGTATTAGCTTCTGCAAATCCGTAATCGATATTTGCACGTAATGTCTGAAGTGGAATAGTTCCATCACTGTAGAACTCTGTACGAGCCATATCAGCACCACCAAGACGGCCAGATACAGCTGCTTTGATACCAAGTGCACCAGACTTCATTGTTCTGGACATGCATGATTTCATAGCTCTACGGAAAGAGATACGATTTTCAAGCTGAGCAGCAATGTTTTCAGCTACTAACTGAGCGCTTGCATCTGGTCTCTTAACTTCTTTGATATCTACTAATACTTTGCTATCTGTGAATTTTGCTAATTCAAGTTTTAATTTTTCAATTTCAGCTCCAC
>CAYTGQ010000008.1:0-31694 GCA_964437345.1 uncultured Lachnoclostridium sp.
AGTGTTAATTTGGCAAAATAATCCCCATTATTCTGATATGTAATAATGGATGCTGTGGTAGATAAATCATCCTTTTTAAATGTAATATTAACCTTATCTTTATCTGCAAGCTTCTGATATTGTACATCTGTAAGTGGCAAAATAATATGCCAGGTTTCACTATTAATCATTTTATAGACAGGACTACCAACTGTTACAGCATTGCTGGTCCGAAGCTGTATCCTGGTTTCTTCTGTATTTGCAAAAGTTTTTTTTGTTATATCCTTTTCCTGCAAATCCTCCTTGCTGTCCATAGTATAAGTAATAATACCACTTTTTGGTGCAGCTACAATTTGAAAATAGTTTTTATTTTCTTCAGCCTGGGCAATTTTAGTTAAATACTCAGCCATGCTGCTATTATTAAGCTCTAAAACTGCATTTTCTAAATTATATTTAAAATCAGTTACTTTAGAATAGTTGCTATTGGTGTAAGAATTTTGAAAATTAGAAATACTACTTCTAATTCTTTTTGTATCTTCTTCAGAAATAACTGTTTCAATGTTGGAATTTTCCAATTGTTTATAAATTTCACCAGTTTCATCTACAGAATATACAGTTGCATTTTTTCCAACTTTTTCACCGTCACTAATATAGTAATTAATATAGCCTGCCTTTTCTGTATAGTATATTGTTTCATCTCTAAGAACAATTCCAGTATAAACGTTGTCATCGGAAATGCTCTTTTCTACTACTTCATAAACGCTAATATGCTCTTTTCGGAAATAGTTAATGGAAATAATTGCCATATAAATAAAAAGTATTAAAAATACAATAACTTCTATATTGAGATGAAATGGCTTATGATATCGTACTACTTTGTTCCTGCTTCTTTTACTCAAAGCATGTGCCTCCTTTATTATGCCACTTGATTCTCTAACTTACATTATATAATTAATACATTGAAAATGCAAACTTATCTTATTGACAATTAAAAATCAGAAAAAATATGTATAAGGTAGAAATATGTTGTGAATACTAAAGAAAAACAATGAATATAAATCATTGATATTTTTAAAGGAGGTAATCTGTATTGAAAACATTGGATTACATGGCACTTATCCTGGTTATCGTAGGTGCCGTTAACTGGGGATTAGTTGGATTTTTTAGTATTGACTTAGTAAGAATGATATTTGGAGATATGTCTCTTTTATCAAGAATTATTTATGCATTAATAGGTCTTAGTGGCTTATATTCATTAAGCTATTTTGGCAGAATCCGCAATAACCAGTAAATTATATAACAAAAAGGGGATTTTACAATTAAAATCCCCTAAAAAACTATTTATTCTCTTTATAAAGCTACAATCACACTATCATGATATTCCGCAGGCAATAAAGAATTATTCAATGATACACTTAATACAAAATCAACTTTGAATGTTTCGGAAATTGATGCTAATTTATCAAGAACAGCTTTAAGATCACCATCTTCTACACAAGCGATTTTTAAGAAGCTGTCAAGATATACTTTTTCTAGATCATGATCCTGAGAAATAATTCCACAGATAAAACCTAAAAATGCATCTGGAGTGTCAATAAGATAATCTTTAACATTAATTAATCTAACTTTGTTGTTAAGTTCGTACATATGCTTTGTGCTTTTATCAAGATATACGGAACTTCCATTAATGTCTTTGATTTCTGTATTAACCTTGTCTAAAAGAATTTTTGTTTTACCTTTACCTTTTTCACCTGTAATAATCTGTATCATTGTAGTGTCCTCCTTTAACTTTGCAAATCGGAAAATTAAAAATCAACCGAATTCACAGATAATTGTAATAATTGTATGTATTATTACTTTGTATATTTTATATTATAGTACATAAAAAGAGGAAATACAACCTTTATTTCGTGAATTTTCACAAAATTAACGCTTTATTCATAACTAAGCAATGTTGTCATTTGCTGAAATAATGCATCGGATGTAGCTGCTTTAAAAACAATGGAAATATATTCGTGATTTTCAGTATCAATACTATACAGAACCAGACAAGAACCTGCCATTAAGGTTGTACCGGTTTTGCCACCAATTACCTTAACTCCTTCAGGTGCTTTTTCGGTTCCAAGAAGATAACGATTGGTGTTTTCAAATACACGCTGCTGTTCTTCTCCTGCCGCATCCTTATAAATAGCAACATAACGTGTTGTATTTATCATATCAACAAATATTTCATGTTTAATGCATTCGTTGAAAATCAGATACATATCATATACAGTTGTATAATGGTCATCAGAATGAAGTCCATGAGAATTGACAAAATGCGAATCCAGAGCACCTAAATCAGCAGCTTTCTGGTTCATAAGCTCTGCAAAGGAATCTTCGCTTCCTGAAACGTATTCTGCTAATGCAATTCCCGCATCATTACCGGAATATACAAGAAAAGAATACAGTAAATCACGCAGTATAATCTGATCTCCTTCTTTAAAACCACACTTTTTGGCACCAGGTTCCGTGATATTAGCAGCATTATAGCTGATAGTTACTGTCTCAGACAAATTTTCACACTGTTCTAAAACTATCAGTGCAGTCAGAATTTTAGTTACACTGGCAGGATAAAGCTTCTCATATACATTATCTGCATAGAGAATTTCATGGTCTGTAATATCAAAAATCAAGGAAGATGCAGCTGTTATAGAAGAATTTTTACTGCTGCTATAATCAATTGGAACTACACATAAATCTTCAGAAATGAAGTCAGTGCTTATTCCACTATAATCAGCAGGCATATATCTTACCAGCTGATTTTTATAAGAAATATCTTCTGAAAAATCCATCGGAAGATTAGTATTACCAAAACAGCCAGTCAAAAATACCCCTGCTAATAATAGAAAACTTAATTTTATATATTTCATAGTATAAATTCCTGTGTTAATTATTTGAGTGCATTACGCCAATCTAAATCACCGCGGTCTAATGCTTTGATTAGAAGCTCTGCTGTTGCCAGATTGGTTGCCAAAGGAATATTGTGAACATCACAAAGATGTAATACATTGGCAATATCAGGTTCATGAGATTTAGGAGCAGAAGGATCTCTTAAAAAGATAACCAAATCGATTTCGTTGTGTTCAATCTGTGCTCCAAGCTGCTGTTCTCCACCTAAATGTCCTGCCAGATATTTATGCACGTTTAGATTTGTTACTTCTTCGATTAATCTACCAGTTGTTCCGGTAGCATAAATCTGATTTTTGCTTAAGATACCGCGATAAGCGATACAGAAGTTCTGCATCAATTTCTTTTTGGCATCATGAGCAATCATACCAATATTCATAACAAACTACCTCCCTAATTCATGGAGAATCCTCCATGTCTGTTTCGTGATCCTTGTATTCCTATATTTAATATTAAACCAATTCCTATCATACAGCCAAGCATCGAACTGACACCTGAACTTAAAAAAGGAAGTGGAAGTCCGGTATTTGGCAAGATACGTATCGCAACCCCAATATTCGCAAATACCTGGAACATAAACATAGATGCAACACCTGTTGCAATTAACATTCCTAAGCGGTCTGAAGCCTTTTTTGCAGTTCTTAAACAAAGAAAAATAACTGTTGCAAGTAAAAGGATAATCAGACAGCTTCCAATAAATCCTACTTCTTCACCAATTACGGTAAATATAAAGTCGCTTTCTATTACGTCTACATAACGATAGGCTCTTCCACCATCTGCATCTGTAAATGCTTTACCAATCAGCTGCCCGGAACCAATAGATTGAACGGAATGGTTTTGCTGATACATAATAGAATTATCATAAGCTTCAGGATCAAGGAAGCCGACAATTCTAAGTCTCTGATATTCATTTAAAAGATTCTGATAAGGTTGCTGAATATACCAGAACAATGCAATAAAGGCTGGAATTCCTACTGCCAGTATGGCACCAACTATTTTGTAGCTTAGTCCTGCAGCAAAAACCATCATGGTAAATAAAAATATCATAACAAGACTGGATGATAAATCGGATTGTACCAATACAAACATGGTTGGCAGAGCCATAATTATTCCGGCAAAAATCAAGGTGCGGAAACGATTCATATTCTCTTCCATACGCTCCAGATATACTGCCAGCATAATAATCAATAATATTTTCATGAGTTCCGAAGGCTGAAAATTAATTCCGGGAAGTCTTAACCAACGGTAAGAACCTGTAGAAAGGTCTGTACCTAATGGACTGAAACGAGTCCCTGCAACCATTAACGTACCTATAATATAACCAACAACTGCAAATCTACAGATGAAATGGTAATCTATTACTGATACAACTCCGGCAATAAAAAGCCCTAAAATAAGACCTAATAGCTGTTTTTTGAAATTGCTGGCACCAAAATCTGTACCACCGGCACATTTTACAAAATAGGAGCCTGCAATTCCAAGAAGCATAACAACTATCACTAATGACAAATTATATTTTTTAAAATTGTACTGCTTAAAATTGAACATGAGCTAACTTCCTTACTTCTTTGAGTTTTTCAGGTCCTTAATTGGAATGTTAGCATAGAGTGCAGGAACAGCTCCGTTGTTACCATCAGATTCAGTCTGGGTAATTTTGATATCCAGTCCTTCTGCATCAATTTCAACGTATTTTGAAATAACATTAATAATGTCATTTTTAATCTGTTCCATCAGTTCAGGAGAGCAGTTGGCACGGTCTGAAACCAATACCAGCTTTAATCTGTCCTTGGCAACATTGCCAGAAGATTTTTTCTTAAAAAAGTCCATAAAGGCCATGATTCTTCCTCCTTAGTTTATTTTTTAAAGATGTTTGCCAGTTTTGCGAATAAGCCTTCTTTTGCTGTTAAATCTAATAATGGAACATCTTCTCCTAAAATTCTACGGCAGATATTCATATAAGCCTGTCCTGCTAAGGAATCATTTCCAACTAAAGGTTCACCCTGATTGGTTGAGATAACGATATTTTCGTCATCAGGTACAACACCAATTAAGTCAATTGCAAGAATTTCACTTACATCATCGCTGGACATCATATCGCCACGTTTAACCATATCTGTTCTTAAACGATTAACGATTAAATGAGTGCTCTGGATTTCATTTGCTTCTAATAAACCAATGATACGGTCAGCATCTCTAACAGCAGAAACTTCAGGTGTAGTAACAACTAATGCTCTGTCCGCTCCTGCAATTGCATTCTGGAATCCCTGTTCAATTCCGGCTGGACAGTCCATTATTATGTAATCAAATTCTTCTCTTAATTCATCTGCAAGCTTTTTCATCTGTTCTGGTGTTACAGCACTCTTATCACGTGTCTGTGCAGATGGAAGAAGATAAAGATTTGGATATCTCTTATCTTTAATTAATGCCTGTTTAATTCGGCAATTACCTTCTACTACGTCTACGAGATTGTATACAATACGGTTTTCAAGTCCCATGACAACGTCAAGATTTCTAAGTCCTATATCTGTATCAATTAATACAACTTTTTTATCCAGCTTAGCCAGACCAGTACCTACGTTTGCGGTAGTTGTTGTTTTACCAACACCGCCTTTTCCGGATGTAATTACTATTACTTCTCCCATTTCTATAAATCCTCCTTATAATTCCATTTATTTAAAATAGTGAATGTCGTTAATAACATCTCTACTAAATGGCTCAATATAAATATTGCCGTTTTCAACATATACAATCTTTGGTTCTTTTGGCTGATTCTTTGGCTGCTTCTCTTCTGATGGGCGAGCAAAAAGGTCAGCAATTTGTATATTAACTGGTGCCATATCTAAAGCCATGATAAATGCTTTGTCATTACCGGAAGCACCAGCATATGCATTACCTTTAAGCGAACCAAGTACAATAATATTTCCCTTTGAAACAATTTTGGCACCTGGATTAACATCTCCAAGAATAATTACACTTGTTTCAAACTCTGCTACTTGTCCGGAACGAAGTGTACCTTTGTAAAATTGTCCTGTATTGGTGGTTAATTCCATCAGTTTTTCTTCTAAAGAACGCTGCATAAGCTTTTCTTTGGCAGGGTCTGTTTCTACGATGCATACAACATTAAGCTTAGAATTATCATGAATAATGTCCAAAACCTGTCTCTGTTCGTCATCAGTTAATTTTCTGCCTTCAAAATTTAAAGCAATACTGGCATTTCCTAAAAAGTCAGAAGACTGACGGAATTTCTCAGCAATTTGAAGTTTCAAGGTTTCAAAATCCATTGTATGATCTAATACCAAAATGATACCTGACTTGGTACCTTTAATCACAACTGAACTAGTACTCATATTTACCCTCATTTCTGCGATGCTTTTTCGCATAGTCAAGTTTGTGGATGCATCGCAGTCACAAACTTGCAGAGTGAAAACTTTGTTTTCACTCTTAACTCCATGTTAATCAATGGATTGTGTATGATTTCCAACGGTATCAGCATCGTCATCTTCATCTGTGCTGACACCTTTGAAATAATATTTGTAAATATTTCTGGCTACTTCGGCAGCATTACTGGAAGTATAACCGTTTGGAATAACAACAACAGCAGCAAGCTCTGGATCTTCATACGGTGCAAACGAAACAAATAACGCATGGTTTGGTTTTGATTTACTTTCCTGTGCTGTTCCGGTTTTTCCGGCAACATTAATTCCAAGTTCATCAAACATGTAGGAAATAGAACTTTCCGGTCCATTTACTACCTTGTACATTCCAGAATGTACTGCATTCCAGATAGAATTACTAATATCCAGATTACTGTGTATCTCAGCTTTGTTATCTAAAAGTGTGTTGCCATCTGTATCTTTGATTTTACTAATTATAGTTAAATCATAACAAGTTCCACGATTAGCAACAGTTGTTACATAACGTGCAATCTGTGCAGGGGTATAGTTGTTAGTACCCTGTCCAATAGCTGAACGTACAGAGTCCTTATCAGATACATTTGGAGAATATTCAGATAATTCAATACCTGATTTTGAATCTAAGCCAAACATAGCTGCATATTTTGCCAAGGTATTAAGCCCTTTTGTGCTGTTATAGTTACCACTGCCATCTATACTTAAACGCCAGCCCACTTCATAGAAGAAATAGTTACAGGAAACCTGAATGGCATTGGTAATATCTATATATCCATGTGGCGAAGAACTCCAGCATTTTGGACTCAAATCAGCTTTGTCAAATACTACAGTAGCATTAATACGTTCTCCAATGCTGATTACACCTTCGGAAAGCCCAGCTACAGAAGTAACCATTTTAAAAGTGGAACCGGGTGCTGTTCGTTGCTGTAATGGACGATTAATCATCGGATAAGACTGATTAGCCTCCAGATAGCTGTAATACTCAGCATCAACGCTGTTTGCCATTTTGTTATTATCATAACCCGGATAAGATACCAGTGCTTTTACTTCACCTGTATTTGGATCAGTTACTACAATAGAACCGGAACATGGTTCTAAAGCCAGCTGCTCTGGTGTGATTTCCAGTTTTTTGATTTTATCACGAATAAAGGCATATGCAGAAATAGTACCATTTTTTAACTTGGAAACATCTGCCTCATTATATTCTAACACACCTTGGTCAAATAATAAAAGACAAATTTCTTTTCCAGACAATTTATAAGTAAAAATCAGCGTATGATAAAGCTTTTTGCTAAATGTTTTATCATTTTTTAATGCCTCTTTTATATAATCAACCAGTTTTTCGTATAACTCCTGAGTACTATAGAATTCATCTTCTATTTCTAACTTACTTAAATCAATCCAGTTACTTGCTAATGCATACTGTAAAAATTGACTAAGACTGGTCTTATTATTACTATAATCAATATACACACTGTCTTCTCTGTTAATTGAACCTGTCAGAAGTACATCTTTATCAATTAGCAAAGAATAAATATAATCCAGTACCTCTTCCATATCTGTACCAGAAGCCCGGTTTGATTGTGTGTAGTCTGCAGCAAGTGTAGTATTTAAGGAATTAAGAATAGTTTTCTGCTGTGACAAAAACTTATTATGAACCGTTTTTTCCAGTTCAGTTGCATCGTCATTTGCCATTTCTTTAATGTCAATAACGTTATTATTAATTAGTGCATAGTAAACATCATAAATTGGAATCTTAATACCTGACGCTGAAGTACCTTTTGTTCCGGTATCCATACTATTGACAATATTAGCAAGTAAAATTCCTGCAATTTCTTTTTCAAGAAGATTATAACATTTTTCCTGCAACTCAGCATCAATAGTAATGTACAGATGATTACCAGCTGTTGGTTCTACACGTTCTTTAACAGAAAGAACACGATTAGAGCCATTTACAATAAGCGTTTCAGTGCCTTTTTCTCCATGGAGATAGGACTCATATTCTTTCTCCAGACCAGTTCTTCCAATCTGGTCGGTAGAAGTATATTTATATGCTTCTCCTGATTCTTCCAATGCAGCAAGTTCTTCGGATTTTATAGTTCCGGTATATCCCAGAATATGTGCAAAATATTTGCTGTTATTATATACACGGTGTGTCTCTGTTAAGATTTCAACACCCGGTAAATCAGCACTATTTTCTTTAATTGCCGCTACTGTTTCATCATTAACAGCTGTTGCAATAGTTGCCTGAGTATAGCTGCGATAACGATTCATAAACAGTGTATAACGAATAGACATAATTTTTAGTGCTTCTTCATCACTGTATTTTTCATCAATAAGGAAGCGCGGACTACTACTATCAGTAGAATATCGAATAAAATCAAATAACTCTTCTGCCGTAATGGAAATCTGTTCATTTGTTAATTTATCAGAGGTATTAAGTGAATATATATCTTTTTTAAAACGAATAAGAGAATTTCCTTCTACAGTATATTGAAAATTCCCATCTTCATCTAATTCGATACAAAAATCAGATTCAATTGAGCCGCCATGTTCCTCAATAATCTGTATTAAGTTATGAATCATCGAATTCTTTTCTTCGCTGGATTCCAATTCGCCAGTATCTTCAATTGTTACAGAATAAGACAATTCATCATATGCTAAAAGTTCTCCGTTGCAATCATAGATATTACCACGTGTACTTTTGATTTCTCTTGTTTTTTCATCGCGGTATTCACCGCTTTTTGAATAGCTCTCACCATTTATAATCTGAAGTGTAAATAACTGTCTGATTAAAAGGGAAAACAGAATTACAAATATCACAGATATAGGAAATAATCTGGATTTACTGACATTTTTCAGCCAGTTCATTATTATATCAAGCAAAAAACTAAGCCTCCCTTTTCTCACTGCGTTCCAGAATACTGTTTATACTATGTAAAAGATGATACAGTACAACAGCCGCCAAAAGTGTGTATACCATTTCCGGAATAATGATTCTTCGCAGATAGAAGAAAAAATCCAAACGGCTGCGGAACAAGAATTCAAAAATATAATAAAAGAAATTATAAATCAAATCACTTAATGAAATCAGACCCACTGTAACAACAATATGGTCACTGTAATAAAGATTTCTGCACAATCCATTGAGATAACCTATTATCATATAAAGAAGTGCATATAAACCTATAAAAGAGCCAAATACACAGTCTACTAAAAGTCCGCAGAAAAAACCTGTATACATGCCTTCTTTTTCGCCACGCATATAACCAAATGTCACTGTAACAATCAATAAAAAATTAGGAACCACGTCTGCCAGTGCAAGACTCTGAAAAATCGTTGTCTGCAATAAAAAAGCGACTAAAATAACTGCGGCGATAGATATTGCACGTTTCATAGGTTCCTCCTTTCAATCAAACGACAGTCCACAAGGTGTACTGTCGTATTATAACTAATAAGTAATCGCTTCCTTTGGAAGTTCTTTCTTTAATTCAGTAATAACCAGAACAGTATCCAAGGAGTCAAAGGAAACTGCCGGAGTAATATATCCTGACTGAGTCATATTGTTAGCATCAATTTCAATACTGTGCACATAACCAATCAGAATACCCTGCAGAAATTTGTCACTGATATGAGATGTGACGATTTCATCCCCTACCTGAATATCTGCATTCTTATCAACCAGTTCAATTTCAATTAATCCTTCATCAATTAATTCCAGATTACCTTTAATATTACAAATATCAGAAGTTTTTAATGACATTCCGCTTACATTGCTTTTATCATCAATAATTGTTCTAACCTTTGCCCAGTTAGTACCTACTTCTGTTACAATTCCAACCAGACCATTGCCAGCCATTACATTCATATTAACAGCAATACCATCATCAGAGCCTTTGTCGATTGTAAACTGATTATACCAGTTGTTGCTGTCTTTACTAATGACTCTCGCTGCTACTTTCGGATAGCTGGCATATTTTTCATCTAATTCATATAATTCCCTCAGGTTTTCAAGTTCATACTTTTCTTGCTGGAGAATTTTATTTTCGTAGGAAATATTATCTAACTTCTCTTTTAATTCTCTGTTTTCTTTGATAAGCTCCTGCATGGATACAAACATATCTGCTTTATCAGAAATCCAGTTTCCAATGGAGTTAATTCCTTTTTGCATAGGAGCAACAGTGCTACCTACCACTGCTTTTACAGGAGCCAGTTTTTCTTCATATCGGAAAGACAATATGATAAGAACAATACATAAAACAGAAAGAGTCGCCAGTATATATCGTGGACTAATTGGTATTTTTGTCCTTCGACGCATATTACATTCCTCCTGCCAGACTATTTCTTACGTCCGTTAATTGTCTGAATTACATTTTTGACTAATTTGTTTGTTTCCATACTTTCAATAAGCACACCAAGACCATTGGCAACTGTATTTTCAGGATCGTCAGAAAGATTAACCTTTAAAGCTGTCTCGTGGTTAAATAACTTATCAAAATCTCTAAGCTGTGAAGTACCACCAGTGATGTATACACCAGAACGATAAATATCTGCTGAGATTTCTGGCGGTGTTCTCTCTAAAATTGTACGTGAGGATTCAATGATTGTAATTAACTGTTCTTTTACTGCTTCATTGATTTCATCAGAGAAAATCTCCATTTCACAAGGAAGTCCGGTTACAACATTACGGCCACAGGCAAAAATGCTTTCTCTTTCTGCAGGGAATGCAGAAACCAGATTTTTCTTGATATATTCGGCAGTTTTGTCACCAATGACAAGGTTGTATCTTTTCTTTACAAACATCTTAATTGTTTCATCAATTTTCTTTCCACCAATCGGAATCAGCTTGCTTAAGACAATACCTCCAAGTGATAAAATAGAAATTTCAGTTGTTTCAGCACCAATATCAATTGTCATAACACCATGAGCGTTAAACACATCAAGATTCAACCCAAGAGCTGTTGCAATTGGTTTCTCCACCATACCTATATTTTTTGTTTTGACAATTGAATTGCGGATTAAGTCGTGAAAAGCTTTTTTCTCAACTTCAGTAACATCAGTTGGAACTGCAACTAAGAAATCAACAGAACCTCCAAATGCAGTTTTTTTACCAATCAGACGGTCAAAGAAATGATTAATCAGCATCTGCATATGTGCGATTTCTGCAATTACACCATATTTGACCGGATAGGACACCATAATATTAACGGGTGCCTTTTCGCACATTTCGTATGCTTCATTACCAGCAGCAAATAAATTCCTCTTATTTGCAATGGCGACTACGTTTTTCTCATCTAACACAATGCCTTCGCCTTTTTTGTAAATTTTCAACTTGCTGGTGCCTAAATCTATACCAAAAACTCGTTTTGACATCATAAAAATCCTCTCTCTTTCAAACTAATATACTTATTATCTCCAATAATCAGGTGATCCATAAGTAAAATTCCAATTAACTTTCCAGCTTCTGCAATTCGAGCTGTCATTAAAAGGTCCTCTTTACTTGGTGTAGGGTCTCCGCTTGGATGATTATGAAGCAGAACAATATGAACTGCATTATATTTAAGTGCCTGTAAAAACACTTCTCTTGGAGATAGTATAGATGAATTAACAGTTCCTCTTGAAATAACTTCATCCTTTATAATCTGGCTTTTTGAATTCATCATAACCAGAATAATTTCCTCTCTTTGGAGATGACGCATATCTTCCATATAATAACGGGCAATCAGCTCCGGTTCAGAAAAAATTTCACCTTTATCAATGCTTGCTTTGGCAATTCTTCGGGATAACTCACCAATAGCAAGCACCTGCAAAGCTTTGACTTTTCCGACGCCCTTGATATCCATTAAATCCGGAAGTTCCAGTGTTTTTAATCCCAAAAGACCCGGATACTCCACTGATTTCCTTAAAATCTGGGAAGCTAGTTCCACAGATTGGACTTCTTTGGTTCCGGTTCGAATGATAACTGCCAGTAATTCAGCATCGGTTAATGTTCTGGGACCATATTTTTCCAGCTTTTCGTCTGGTCGGTCCAAACAAGGCAAATCCTTTACTGTAAGATGTTTTTCTTTCATGTGCACTCCTATCTGCACTCTCTAAGTACACATACATAATTAAGTCTACCATAATTTAGTCTGTTTGTACACCTTACAATTTTATAAATTTAGTTTAGAACTGAACCAAATTTTCTTCGTAGAGTTTCTGTAAAGACATCATAATTCCAAATTTGGCATGGTACCATGTTAATCCACCCTGGAAATAGACTGCATAAGGAGGCTGAATTGGTGCGTCTGCAGAAAGTTCAATGGAAGAACCCTGAACAAATGCTCCGGCAGCCATAATGACATCTGAATTATACCCTGGCATAGCCCAAGGCTCTGGTGTAACAAAGCTATCTACCGGTGCTGCAGCCTGAATTCCTTTACAGAAGGCAACAATTCTTTCCGGAGAACCTAAAGTTACTGCCTGAATAATATCATGTCTGGATTCTGTACCATTTGGAATAACCGGAAAACCTAATTTTTCATATACATTAGCAGCAAAAATTGCTCCTTTTAATGCGCCTGCTACAACGGTTGGTGCCATAAAGAAGCCCTGATAAAGCTGACTGTTGATACCAAGGGTTGCTCCTACTTCTTTTCCAAGTCCAGGGGAAGAAAGACGGAATGCAGCCATTTCTACATACTCTTCTTTTCCTACAATATATCCGCCTGTTGCTGCCAGTCCACCGCCTGGATTTTTGATAAGAGAACCAACGCAAAGGTCTGCACCTACATCTGTAGGCTCAATAGTTTCTACAAATTCACCATAACAGTTATCAACCATGCAGATGATGTCCGGACGAATATTTTTAATAAACGCAATCAGTTCGCCAATACGTGTTACAGACAATGTAGGTCGTGTGTCATAGCCTTTAGAACGCTGAATGGTTACCATTTTTGTTCTTTCATTGATAGCATTTTTAATCCCTTCATAATCAAAGTCACCATTTGGAAGCAAATCTACCTGAGCATAAGTTATACCATATTCTGCTAAAGAACCTCTGGATGGTGTGATACCAATTACACCTTCTAATGTGTCATATGGCTTTCCTACAGGAGAAAGTAACTCATCGCCAGGACGTAAATTGCCTGCAAGTGCAACAGTTAACGCATGAGTTCCACACATAAGCTGCGGACGAACCAAAGCAGATTCTGCGTGGAAAACAGAGGCATATACATCTTCTAATGTATCACGGCCCAGATCATTATATCCATATCCGGTTGTAGCTGCAAAATGAACATCACTGACGCGGTTTTCCTGCATTGCCTTTAATACCTTTAACTGGTTGTATTCTGCCACGGCATCAATGCTGGAAAAACGTTCTTCCAAGCTTTCTAAAATATCAGCACAAAAATCCTGTACCTTAGGGTTGATGGACAAGTTTTTATACATTTCATTTAATCTTTCTTTCATTACATTACACCTTTTTCCTTTAGTTTTTCTATCATAAATGGGAGAATATCTTCTTCAGAAGCAAATTCATTTTTATTTACCCATGTAATTTCTTTTTCTCGTTTAAACCATGTAATCTGACGTTTGGCAAAATGACGTGTATCACGTTTCAATACATAGACAGCTTCTTCCAGTGTACATTCGCCTTTTAAATAAGCCAGAATTTCTTTGTAACCAAGTCCCTGCATGGAAACTAGGTTGCTGTCATAGCCTTCCCGGTATAAAGCTTCTACTTCTTTTACAAGTCCCTGCTCCAACATAATGTCCACTCTTTTTTCAATACGGTTATATAATATCTGGCGGTCATTGTTGAGTACAAAGTAAATAAAATTGTATGGAGAATCCTTCTGTCTTTCTTCTTCGTTATGCTCTGAAATCTTTTTACCAGTCTGCTTATAAAATTCCAAGCCACGAATAACACGCTTGATATTATTAGCATGTGTGATTTTGGCTGCTTCTTCATCAATGTTTGCAAGCATCTGGTGAAGGTATTCTGCACCTTTTTCCTTAGCAAGCTGTTCTAATTCCTCGCGATAAGCCATATCACCATCATTTTCAGAAAAGTTGATATCATATAAAAGTGCCTGTATATAGAAGCCTGTCCCACCAGTTATGATTGGAATTTTTCCTTTGGCATAAATGGTTTCCATTGCTTCTTTTGCCAGCTTTTGAAATAATACTACATGGAAATCTTCCCGTGGGTCTAACACATCAATAAGATAATGTGGAACACCATCCATTTCTTCCGGCATAATTTTAGCAGTTCCAATATCCATTTTTTTGTATACCTGCATAGAATCAGCAGAAATAATTTCACCATTCACAGCTTTTGCAAGCTTAATGGATAGCTCCGTTTTACCTACAGCAGTTGGACCTGTAAGTATAATTAAAGGTTTTTTCATATGAAATATCCTCTCAATATAATTTAGTTTTTTGTTCATTTGACTGATTTAAAGAATACGCTTAAATTTTTTCTCAATTTCATATTTTGACATAGATACAATAGTTGGTCTTCCGTGGGGACAATGATATGGATTCTCCAGTGTAAGAAGCTGATCAATTAATTCTTTGGCTTCCTCCATGGAAAGTCTTGAATTTCCTTTGACAGCCGCCTTACATGACATAGAAGCTATCTTTTCCAGAAGAATATCCGGATTATGTTTTCCATCTTCTGCCACCAAATCATCTATCATTTCCAATAACAATTCTTTTTGGGCAATTCCAAATAAATTGGCAGGAATTGCATATACAGAATATTCTTTTCCGCCAAAATGTTCAATTTCAAAGCCTAGCTTTTCAAATAACTTCATATTTTTGAGCATAACTTCTTCTTCACGCATATTCAGTGTTAAAACAATTGGCGGCTGCACCATCTGAGATGTAAATTCTTTATCTTTTAAAGAAGCCATAGTCTTTTCGTATAAAATCTTTTCGTGAGCAGCATGCTGGTCAATCATAAATATCTTATCCTGGAATTCTACTAGCCAGTATGTATCAAAAAACTGTCCGATAATTTTATGTTCTTTTACAGATTCCTTGGATAAAAGCTTTTCTTCAAATAATTCAAGCTGTTTTGGAGTTTCTTGTTTTGAAACTTCTTGATTTATATCTTCTTGTTTTATATCTTTGTGTTTTATATCTTCGTGTTTTATAATTTCTCGATTTATGACTTCTGGATTAGAAAGCTTTGATGTACCGTAAATTGCAGAAGCTTCTTTTAACACTTCCGGTGCTTTAAATACACTCTGTTTTAATATGGAATCATCTTTCTTAACTACAGTTTCCTGAATAATAGGTGTCGTTGCTTCGATTTCCTGCTTTTTTCTGTTTACTTCAAAAGGCTCTGCTGCTTTAACCGGTTCCTTTTTCACAGATTCTTTCTTCAAAACCACTTCTGGAATCAGCTCTTTCCCACGGAGTGCAATGGAAAGTGCATCATAAATAGTGCGGAAAATCTGTTCCTGATTAGTAAAACGTACCTCCATTTTAGTAGGATGCACATTCACATCAATCATCTGGCTGTCCATTTCCAGATTAAGACAGGTAAATGGATAGCGATGTGACATAGTATAAGGTTTATATGCCTCTTCAATGGCACGATTAATCAACTGACTTTTAATATATCTGCCATTAATAAAATAGTTCATATAATTACGGTTTCCTCTGGAAATTATAGGTTTTCCAATAAAACCGCTGATTTTCAAAAGTTCTGTTTCTTCTTCTACTGCAATCTGTTCTCTTGCAATATCTCTCCCATATACCTGATAAATAACATCCTTCATCTGGCCATTGCCGGAAGTATGTAGTTTGACCTGATTGTTATTCATAAATTTAAAAGAAATATTCGGATTAGAAATAGCCAGTCTTTCAACTAAATCACTTACATAACCTGCCTCGGTCATAGCTGATTTTAAAAACTTTCTTCTTGCTGGTGTATTATAGAAAAGATTACGCACTAAAAAGGTTGTACCTTCAGGACAACCGATTTCTTCGACTTTTCCATCACCCAATACTTCTTTACCGCCTTCAATGAGATATCTGGAGCCTGTGATGGCACCTGCTGTTTTAGTCAGTAATTCCACCTGTGCGACTGCTGCAATACTTGCTAATGCCTCACCACGGAATCCTAAACTTGATACTGTAATCAAATCCTCTGCTGAGCGAATTTTACTGGTAGAATGTCGTTTAAAAGCGATTGGAATTTCTTCCTTAGGAATTCCGATTCCATTATCAGTAATACGAATAAAACTAATACCGCCCTCTTTGATTTCGATAGTAATGCCATTGGCACCTGCGTCAATGGCATTTTCTACTAATTCTTTTACGACAGCGGCGGGTCTTTCAACAACCTCGCCGGCTGCTATTTTATTTATGGTACTCTGATCTAATAAAGCAATTTTATTCATATATTATCTCCATGAGTTCTTTTGATTTAAACTCTTACCATCTTTCTTTTACTTTTTTCTGTAACTTATAAAGTTCATTCATGGCATCAATTGGTGTCATGGCAGACAAATCCATTTCACGCAGTTTCAAAATAATGTCTTCTGATGAATTGGTACTGCTTGTAGAGTCGAAAATAGACATCTGAAAGCTTTCTACATTTTTTGCTCTAAGTGCCTCTAATACTTCATCCTGTCTTACCTCGATTCGTTTGGCAGTTTCTGCAATATCCTGATTGCTTAACTGTTCTGCAATATCATGGGCACGATTAAGAACACTATGAGGGATACCTGCAAGCTTGGCAACCTGAATGCCATAACTTTTGTCGGCTCCTCCTTTTACTATTTTACGAAGAAATACAATATCTTCACCTTGTTCTTTTACTGCAATACAGTAGTTGTTTACTCCCTCCAGTTTACCTTCTAACTCAGTCAATTCATGATAGTGGGTAGCAAATAAAGTCTTAGCTCCAAGTAATCTTGTATTACTGATATGTTCCACTACAGCCCAGGCAATGCTAAGACCATCAAAAGTGCTTGTTCCTCGTCCAATTTCATCTAAAATAAGCAGACTGTCTTTGGTTGCATTATTTAGAATATTAGCAACCTCTGTCATTTCCACCATAAATGTACTCTGCCCGGAAGCTAAGTCATCAGAAGCTCCAACACGGGTGAAAATACGGTCTGCAATACCAATATTTGCTTCTTTTGCAGGAACGAAGCAACCAATCTGTGCCATCAATACAATCAACGCTGTCTGACGCATATAAGTTGACTTACCTGCCATATTAGGTCCGGTAATGATGGATACACGCTTTTCTTTATTATTAAGATAAGTATCATTGGTTACAAACAAATCATTGTTCATCATCTTTTCAACAACAGGATGACGTCCTTCATGAATTTCAATAATACCCTCTGTATTAATAGACGGTCTTACATAATTATTACGTTCTGCCACAATTGCCAAAGATGCATACACATCAATTTTTGCAATCAGCTTTGCTGTGGTCTGAATACGACCGATTTCCGCAGCAATTTTATCACGAATTTCACAGAACAATTCGTATTCCAAGGCAAACAGCTTATCTTCAGCTCCTAAAATAGTATCTTCCAGCTTTTTCAGTTCATCGGTTGTATAACGCTCTGCATTGGCAAGAGTCTGCTTGCGAACCCAGTTCATTGGAACTAAATCCTTATAAGAATTGGTTACTTCTAAATAGTAGCCAAATACTTTATTAAATTTAATACGAAGATTCTTAATACCAGTCGCTTCTCGTTCTCTTGCTTCTAATTCTGCCAGCCAGTCTTTGCCTTCTGTTTTTGCCTTGCGTAAGGTATCCACTTCTTCTGAATAGCCATTCTTAATGAAGCCACCTTCTCTAATTGATAAAGGTGGATCATCTTCAATAGAATCTTCAATAAGCTTCCATATATCTTCCAGAACATCTAACTCTTCACTTGCTTCTTTTAATTCTTTTTTATTAAAATCCTGTAACAGCATTTTAATAGGTGGCAACATTGCCAGAGAAGTTTTAAAGGCAATTAAGTCCCTTGCATTAGTACTCTTGTAGCTTACTTTACTGATAAGACGTTCCAAATCATAGATTGGATTCAGATATTCTCTTAATTCTTCTCTTGTAATGGCGGAATTATTAAGTTCTTCAATGGCATCCAAACGGTCATTTATATGCACTTCCTGAATCAAAGGCTGTTCAATGTAATTTCTTAAAAGTCTCGCTCCCATAGCTGTTTTGGTCTTATCAAGAACCCAAAGCAAAGACCCACGCTTCTGTTTTTCCCGTAGTGTTTCTGTAAGCTCCAGATTCCTTCTGGTAGAGCTGTCCAAGACCATATATTTACTTGTAACATATGGTGTAATTTTGGTGATATGAATCAATGTATTTTTCTGTGTTTCATAAAGATATTGCATAATTGAACCGGCAGCAATAATACCAATACTATAATCTCCTAATCCAAGTCCCTGCAAATCGCCAACATGAAAATGCTCTTTTAAACTTCGAATACATAAATCATCATCAAAATACCATGGTTCTAATGCTGAAATAGAAATTCCTAATCGACCTTTTAAATCATCAATATCTATTCCGGATACATAAAAAGATTCGTTACAAATAATTTCAGATGGTGTAAATTTATTAATTTCATCTAAAAGCTTACGTTCATTATCCACTTCTGTTACATAGTAATCACCTGTGGTTATATCAATGACAGAAATACCATAAGCATTAGTTGTATAAACGATACTCATCAGATAATTATTTCTGCTTTCATCCAGTGCCTGCGTGTTCAGATTAGTCCCCGGAGTTACAATACGAACAACTTCACGTTTTACAAGCCCCTTTGCACTCTTTGGATCTTCTACCTGTTCACAAATAGCCACTTTATAGCCCTTACTGATTAATTTATTCAAATATCCATCAACAGAGTGAAAAGGGACACCACACATAGGTGCTCTTTCTTCCAAACCGCAATTTTTACCGGTTAAAGTAATTTCAAGTTCTCTTGAGCAGGTAATTGCATCTTCAAAGAACATTTCATAGAAATCTCCTAAACGATAAAATAAAATACAGTCCTTATATTCATTTTTAGTATCCAGATACTGCTGCATCATTGGTGTCATTTGTGCCATGTTACTTTCCTCTTTATCTTACTATTATAATTACTGCCTATTTTCCCTTTTAAAAGAATACCATAAAAGTGAATAAATTTCCAACTCTTTTAACACAAAATACTCTGTAGAGAAAACATAATCAAATATGCTTTTCCTACAGAGTATTTTAATGTGATATAGATAACTTTTAAAAAAGTTAATGTACTTATATTAATTAAGAATTCTTCCTACCTTAATTGGACTACGGTAGAATGCGTTGGAAATCTTAATACCTGTTCTTGCATTACTTGCATGAATAACCTGTCCATTACCAATATACATAGCAACGTGATTTACTCTTCCGCCACTTCCATAGAAGAACAAATCTCCCGGTCTTGCATCAGAAGAACTAACACTTCTAAAGTAACCTGCCTGTGCAGCAGATGTTCTAGGAATAGAGTATCCAAAATGCTCATAAATACGCATTGTAAATCCGGAACAATCGGTTCCATTTGTAAGACTTGTTCCGCCATATACATATCTGTTACCTAAGAACTGCATAGCGTAAGATACCATAGATGCACGGAGAGAAGATACTCCGCCAGAACCATCTGTTGCAAGTTCATCAATAGGTACAGCTCTTTCTAATTTGTAAGAAATCTCCACAAATTCTTTAGAAACAAAGGCCTTTTCATCATCGATGATGATACATACCCAATTGTCCATATCTGCCATCATTGCATCTTTATCAACATTTTCTAATGATACTGTTGCCAAAGAATCTTCATCCTGGCTGTTTAAGAATTTTTCAATATATTCTTCAGTTAAAAACTCTTTTCTTACTTCTAATTCTTCTTCCTGAGGAACAAGATCATATACTTTGGAATCTACACTTGGAAGTGCACGTACCTTTAAAGTTTCTGTTTTAACAGTAGCAACCTTCGTAGCAACTTCCTTTGCGTATTCTTCTGCCTCTTCATCAACAATCAGATAATCAGCAGATACCCAGCCTTTTACACCACCAGAGATAATCTTTGCCCAGCCATCTTTGATTTCATAAATATGACAACCAGCATTCTTTGGAAGCTTACCAATAATTTCTTTGCCTTCGCCTGGTTCTTTACGAATATTCAAATAATTATCTACTTTAGCAATACCTAAGCGATCATATACCAAATTTAACTTAAAATCTTCTTTTTCTTCTACTTCTGTAGTTGTTTCTTCAGCTACTTCTTCTGAAACGACAGATCTTTTAGTAACAGTTGTTCCCTCTTCTACAGCTTTGGCAGCATAATTCTCAAGACTTAATGTGATACCTGCCATTCCCACTTCATTCAATAATCCGGCAGCATCCGTTGTTGGAACATTAACCACATTAAAAGCTAAAACAGTCGCAGTGAGAGCACCAATAGCTACATAACGAGCAACATTTTTTTTCATTCCCTGCCTCCTAAAATTAAAATATGTCAACTTTTCATCTTAATTGTTACAAAAATATTAAATAAATTACGGGCTTATTATAACAACATCTAACACTTTTGTCAATAGAAAACAGAGGTTTGCCTAAAATTGGAAGCAAAAAAATATTCTACAATATGTTTATTATATAAAATGGGCACTGGTTGCCCTGTGCCCACAGTGATTCTATATTATAATACAAATCAGTCCACCATTGCTGTCATTAATAACTTTCTGTATGGTTTCTTGTAATTTTAACTGGCTGTCATCCGTTAATTTGTTTACTTTTGTAGAAATTCCATCACTTACCAGTTGCCCAACAGATTTGCCAAAAATATTTGTTTCCCAGATTCCATCAGCTGATTCTTTCGTGTTGCTTTCAATATAGCGTATTAAATCTTCTGCCTGTTCCTTTGTTCCTACAATTGGTGCAATCTCTGTCTGAATATCCGCTTTAATCATATGTATAGAAGGTGCAATGGCTTTGATTTTTACGCCATATTTGTTTCCATGTTTAATTACTTCCGGAGCTTCCAGTGTAATTTCTTCATTGGAAGGTGTTACAATTCCATAGCCTTTTTGTTTCACTTGTTCGCAGGCTTCTCCTACTTTTTCATATTCCTGTTTTTTCTGGGACAATTCCTTTAAAATATGAATTAATTGATATTCTCCATCTATTGGTACACCTACTAAATCACTTAGTATCTGGTAATAATATTGATTATCAAAATCCACACTGATATCAGCTGCTCCATTTTCTAAATGCAAATAATCCAGCTTAAGTTTTTTTACATATTCACTATCTATATCCAGATTATCCTGACGAACATCACGGATATATGTAATATTATGAAGCAGCTCTTTTACTTTTTGAATAAAATCCTTTTTCAACCAATGGTCATTTGAAAGCATTTCCGTCCATTTTGGCAAATAAAAATTAAGCCTTGCTACCGGAAAAGAGGTTAAAACCTTTTCCATAATGTTATGAATATCTTCTTTGCGAAGCTGTTCACAGTTGGTTGGGAGAACTGTAACTCCATGTTGCAAGGCAATTGTTTCAGCTGTTTTCACTGCCTCGTCAGAATATGGCTTATTAGTATTTAAAAGTACAATAAAAGGCTTGTTAAGTCGTTTTAGCTCATTAATAGTACGCTCTTCTGCTTCCCTGTAATTTTCACGGGGAATATTGCCAAAGCTTCCATCTGTTGTAATTACAATCCCAATGGTAGAATGTTCATTAATTACCTTCTGTGTACCAATTTCTGCCGCTTCTGTAAATGGAATTTCATAATCGAACCAAGGAGTTTTTACTAAACGTTCCTGGTCATTTTCAATATGTCCGCTGGCTCCGTCAACCATATACCCTACACAGTCAATGAGTCTTACAGATGCCTTTGTATCTTCACCAAAGTTAATTTCTACCGCTTCTTTTGGAATGAATTTTGGTTCCGAAGTCATAATGGTTTTACCTGCGGCTGACTGCGGTAATTCATCAATAGCACGTTCTTTACTATGTACATCTTCAATATTTGGAATAACAAGCAAATCCATGAAACGCTTAATAAAAGTTGATTTTCCGGTTCGTACCGGTCCCACTACTGCTATGTAGATTTCTCCCCCTGTTCTGGCCTGTATATCCTTATATAGATTAAATGTGTCCATACAAAAATCCCCCTTGCATCTGAATTAAGCTTAATTTGCCATAAATAATCTTATAAATTTATATGCTGGCAAACTGCAAAACAGACCATTGCAAGAGGGATAAATTAATCATGATATAAAATTGTAAATAAAATATCCGCATTTGAATATTACAGTAATACAATACCGTTTCCGGCTCCAATACGGTCAGCACCTGCTGTTATCATTGCCTGTGCATCTTCCGGAGTACGGATTCCGCCGCTGGCTTTTACTTCTGCTTTATCGCCTACTGTCTTTCTCATTAAAGCGATATCTTCCGTTGTTGCTCCACCGGTACTGAAACCTGTGGAAGTTTTTACAAAATGTGCTCCAGCTTCTACAGACAGTTCACAGGCTTTTACTTTTTCTTCATCGGTTAAAAGACAGGTTTCAATGATTACTTTTACGATAGCACCTTTGGATGCTTCAACCACCGCTCTGATATCTTCTTTTACAAACTCAAAGTTTTTGTCCTTCATGGCACCAATATTAATTACCATATCAACTTCTTCTGCTCCGGCTTCTACACAGGCTTTAGCTTCATAAGCTTTTGCACTTGTTAACATTGCACCTAAAGGAAAGCCCACCACACAACAGGTTTTAACACCGCTTCCGGCAAGTTCTTTTGCAACAAATGGCACATGGCAGGAATTAACACATACGGATGCAAAGCCATATTCTTTTGCTTCTGTGCAGTATCTTTTGATTGTCTCTATTGTAGAATCTGCCTTTAACATTGTATGGTCAATTTTATTTGCAATACTCATCTGATTTACCTCATTTCTTATGCATTGTTAGTCTGGGATTCCATCATTTCTAATTTTGCCATAGAATCAATAACAAGCTTTTCTGCTTCTTTATCCATGAAGAGGAATACCTGGGCAACCATTTCTTCACGATAGTTTCTGTGAATATATAAACGATTTTCAATGCAGTGAACTTTTTCTGTTAAACCATTAATTTCACTAACAACATACTGAAGCATATCCTCTACATTTTCTTTAAATACTTCAACAGAGAAAGAATTAATCTTAACTCCGCTGCGTTCTTCTAACTGATGGGCATAAGCAGTTGTGATTTCTCTTCCCATTTCTTCAAGCTTCACAATGGCATTTTCATTTAAATGGAATAATGGAGAAATAATTTCATCATCATCTTTATCTAACTCATTATTCAGCATGGAAATAGCAAATCTCTTCTTTACCATAACGAAAATACTTCCATGCACTTCGCTGTTAAGGAAAATGGATTTTACTCCAATCATATCCTTATCACCAGCTGTATCAATAAGCTTTAATAACTGTCTTGTACGATTTGGACAGCTTCTAGGATTTTCAATATAAAACTTCTTATTATAAATACCAGATAAGCTCTTAGAAGCCTGGTCAAGGCTGATTTCAAATAATCTTTTTAAAACTTCATTGGAACGTTTGGTGTTGTAAATATAATCATCAAATATTTCAATTGGCATTGGTTTGGAGAAATAATATCCCTGAACCTGATCACAACCAATTTGTTCCAGATAGTCTATCTGAGTTCTTGTTTCAACACCCTCACAGATAACCTGAACATTAATTTTTCTTGCCATTTCTACAATACTTTCCAGTACATGGAAGCTGTTATCCGTAAAATCCTGTTCCGGAAGGAATTCTCTGTCAATTTTCAGTACATCAAACGGTATCTTACGAATCATATTCAGAGATGAATATCCGGAACCAAAGTCATCAATAGAAATCATACAGCCAAGAACTTTTATCTGTTCTACGACTTTGATGATATCATCTAAATTATCTGCGAAAACACTTTCTGTGATTTCCAGTTCAATATATTTTCTTGGGAAGTTATATTGATCTAACACTTCCTTTAAACGCTTGATATAATCGGTTCTTGAAATTGTAATTCTGGACTGATTAACAGAAATAGAATAAATATCCATCTGACTGTCAAAACGCCTCTGAATATATTCACATACATTATTAAGTACATAAAAATCCAGTTCAACAATAAATTCATTCTTTTCGAATAAAGGTATAAACTGATTTGGAGGTAAAAATCCAAATTTAGGCGAAATCCATCTTACCAATGCTTCCGAACCAATAAAGGATTCATCAGAAATACGATATTTAGGCTGCATATAAATCTTGAATTCTTTATTTACTAAAGCTTCAGTCATACGAGAAGCAATTTTTTGTTCTTTCAGCACTTTCTTTTCCATAATATTATCATAAATTACGAAAGTATGCTGTTTTTCGGATACATTCTTTCTTGCAATATCAGAACGGTCAACCAGATAAGAAAACTCCAGCTTGTCGTTGCCGTTAAAGAAATATACTCCACCAGAGAAGGTAAATGGTAAAATTTCGTCCTCCAGATACAGCTTTTTGTTCTTATATAATTCATTCAAGGAATGGATAAACTGCTCATGGTTATTTACTCCGGCTAATACGTGGAATACGGAATGCCCATTTCTGGTTACATAATATGTATTTGGAAGAACATCCTGTAATAAGCTTGCAAAATGTTTTACCATCTTGTTACCGGTTGTATGTCCATACCATTCACTGACTTCATTTAAACTGCTAAGCTCGAACGAACAAACAGCGTAATTATCATCCGGATTCTGAAGCAATAATTCTTCCGCATGATTACAAAAGCTTACAAAATTCATAAGTCCTGTTACTGCATCAAAACCAGACAGGCGGCTGATTTCTTCCTCATAACGGGAGTTTTCAATCTTAACACCAATTAACTTGGCAACGTATTGGAATAAAGTAATCTCTTCCTTGGTAAACTGATAATTACCTTCCGGATGTTCAATACCAAGAATTCCTAATGGTTTTTCCTGAGCGAATGCAAGCATCTGAAGACCAGTACCTGTAACTGGTGGGATACATGCTCTACACTCTGCATCAATTTCGGTATCTGCTGTCCAGATATACATATCATGTTTGTTATAATAATTTAACATTTTTGTAATCTGACAAAATTCTTTTTTTATATATTGCAGTTTAATGCTTTCTTCGTTATTGGAATACCATTCATAGTTCATAGCTACACAACGGTCATCCTTGGAGAATTCAAATAGATATGCTCTCTTTAAGCTGTACAATTCACCGATAGTCTCTAAAACCTTTGTAATAGCTACCTTGGAGTCCTTAATTTCTGTCAAAAGATTCAGACATGCAGGGATTACATTAATTTTATCATAACTGCCAGTACCTGCTTTATGTGTCAGCATGGCATTCTGCTGCATATAACCATTCTGATTGTAAATGGCACATTGTCCTTTGCCCTGTTTCCATGCATATTTTAAAGCTTCGGTAGCACGTTTCATTAACTCTTCATAAGTCTGTACATCATTATCCATGTAAGCAGCACCTATTGTAACTGTAATAGATATATTCTCACCTTTAATTGTATATACATCATTTAATGCCTGACTAATCTGCTGAGCTTTTTTGAAAATGATGGATTCATCAGCAATATCCTTCATGAAAATAAGGAAATTATCAGCACCGGAACGAGAAACAATATCTGTTTTTCTGAAAAGAACTTTTAACTTTTCACCCATTTCCGTCAGAACCTTATCTCCAAGACGGAATCCGGCCATTTCATTAATCTGTTTGAAATTATCAATATCGATTAGAATTAATGCAGCCTTTGCTCCACCATGATTATGTAAAATGTAATTACGAATAAGCTTTACTGCCACATTGCCGCTGTAAAGCTTTGTCAGATAATCTTTAGAAATATCATCTACAGAATATTCTTTTACAAAGAAATCATCTTCAGGTTTGATATCTGTGATATTTTCTTTGTTAGTTGTACGAATAGACATATGGAAATTAAGAAGCTTAATCTCATTTTGTTCGTCCATATGATAAATAAATGTAGTAATAATCGGAATTTTGGATGCGTAATCATTACTCTGATAGCAAAGATCAAATACGCAATTAGAAACATATACTTCCTTTGTACTTGTTACTGTACGGTATTCCATATTCTCTGCCCAATATCCGGTATCTTCATCAATGGCAAATGTTGTATAAAACTGTATTGCTTCATCCAGAGAATTACCACTTTCATCTTTTCTAATTCCACACCATGAAAAATTCTTGTCTAAAAATGGAACTATTTCATCAATTGAAAATTCTCCAAAATAAAAATGAATTACTTTTTTGGATAAAGCATAAATCTGGTCAGCGAACTTATCCATATTTATCTCCTTCTTTTTCTGCCTCAAATTGCAGAATATACATTTGTAACCCTTTTTTCACTTTTTGTGTATCGTTAGTTGTTTTTTCTAATGCCATAGTCAGTGCTTATTTGGTTATAGTCTAGCACATTTGATATTTATTTGTCAATTTACTTTTGAACAAGAAATTGTTTTTTTGTGTAAATAGATAGTATTTATCACAAAATGACAAATTGTATTTTGCTTTTTTGAATGAACGCAAAAGAACGTCACAAAATATGATTATGACGTTCTTTTATGTTTAGAATTGCAAAAAATTACCATTCCATATCAGCATATTCTTTTCTTTTTCCGCGTTTAAACAAGTCATTTAATCCTTCTCTGGCAGATTTACCTTCAAATAATACTAAATTAACCTGTTCTACAATTGGCATATCTACGTTATATTTCTTTGCAAGCTTTAAAGCAGCTTTTGCAGAATATACACCTTCTACTACTTGATTTACTTCTTTCATGGCGGCTTCTGTAGAATACCCCTGTCCAATTAAGTAGCCGGCATTTCGGTTACGGCTGTGTTTACTGGTACATGTTACAATTAAATCGCCAATTCCTGAAAGGCCTGAAAAAGTTTCTTGTTTGCCACCCATAGCAATACCAAGACGACTCATTTCAGAAATACCTCTGGTAATCAGTGCAGCTTTTGTATTATCACCAAGTCCAAGGCCATCTATCACACCGGCTGCCAAAGCAATAACATTCTTCAACGAACCACCAAGTTCAATACCTGTCATATCAGAACTAATATATACCCGAAAATAGTCATTCATAAATAATTCCTGCAGATATTCTGCTGTTTCCTTTGATTCAGAACCAATAACTACAGTTGTAGGAATTCCGCGACTTACTTCTTCTGCATGACTTGGACCAGAAAGAACTGAGACATCGGTATCTGGGAGTTCTTCCTTTAGAATACCACAAAGTGTTAACAATGTGTTCTCTTCAATTCCTTTGGATACATCTACAAGCTTAGTCCCTGCTTTTATATAAGGAGCAGCTTTTCTTGCTGTTTCTCTTATATAAGGAGAACCCACAGCAAATACAATTACGTCCTTATCTTTGCAGGCTGCTTCCAGGTTTTCTTCAATTTCAAGTGTATCCGGAAACTTTACACCAGGAAGAGCTGCTTTATATTCTCTGTCTTTTCTGAATTGCTCAGCTTTTGTTCCTCTGGCGGCCCATAATTCTACACGATGTCCATTACCCGCAAGTACAATAGCTAAGGCTGTTCCCCAGCTTCCTGCACCAAGTACAGCTACATTTGCCATATTTTCTGTCCTCCTACTGTTCCTTAGGTTCACCTAACTTGCGTTCTGTTCCATTTATAAGACGTTTGATATTTTCACGATGTCTGAAATATGCAAGTACAGTAATAAATAAGCTTAACACAAGCATGTGAAGAGTATCAGAACTTATTCCATAAGCAAGGATAATATTAAGTGGTAAAATCCATGCAATTATTAAGGAGCCTAATGATACATACCGGGTCAAAGCAACCGTCACTGCAAATATAACAATAGTAGCCAAAGTTACTTTCCAGTCACAAAGAGCAAAAATTGTTCCTCCCATAACAGCAATTCCTTTTCCACCTTTAAAATTAAGATAGAATGGGAAATTATGTCCTAAAGTAACGCCAATGGCAAGATATAGTCCATAAAGCATCCATGAAGGCTCTATATCTGGGAACATCAGTCTGAAAGCTATAATTGGAATTGCAGCCTTCAATGCATCACCAAAAAACGTAATGGCCCCCGCTTTCCAACCCAGAGTTCTTAATGTATTGGTTGCGCCGGCATTACCGCTCCCATGGGAACGGATATCAATATTATTGGCTTTTCCCACAAAATAACCAGTTGAAAAACAACCACAAAAATAACCTACAACTAAACAGATAATAATCTTGATTAACATAGATTACTGTTCCTTTCTTTCGCGTGTAATAAATCGAAGTGCCGTCCCTGTAAAACCAAATGCTTCTCTAATCTTATTTTCAATATATCTTGTATAAGAGAAATGCATCAGTTCTTTATCATTAACAAAAAGTACAAAGGTAGGTGGTTTTACAGAAACCTGTGTTCCATAGAAAATCTTTAATCGTTTACCCTTGTCAGAAGGTGGCTGCTGCATTGCAACGGCTTCTGTAATAATTTCATTTAATACACCGGTTCCAATTCTAAGATTCTGATACTGAATTACTGTTTCAATTAAATCAAAAAGCTTATTGAGACGCTGTCCTGTCTTTGCAGAAATAAAAATAATCTCGGCATAAGGCATAAAGGATAAGATATCTTTTACATCCTGTGTGTATTTGTAAATAGTCTTATCATCTTTTTCAATTAAATCCCATTTATTAATGCAGACAATAATTCCTTTACCTCTTTCATGGGCAATTCCGGCAATTTTAGCATCCTGCTCTGTAACACCTTCTTCTGCATCAATTACCAAAACGACTAAGTCAGAACGTTCAATAGCTGCGACAGTACGGATGATACTGAAACGCTCCAGTTCTTCTTTAATCTTACTTTTTCTTCTAAGACCTGCTGTATCAATAAATACATATTCCTTATCATTATATACTACTTCCGTATCAATAGCATCTCTTGTTGTACCGGCAATGTCTGATACAATAACACGTTCTTCTCCAAGAAGCTTATTGATAATAGAAGACTTACCGGCATTTGGTTTACCTACAACAGCAATTCTTGGTCTGTCATCTTCCTCTTCTTCTAACTCTTCTTTATTAAAATGGCTGATAACTTCATCTAACATATCTCCAAGTCCAAGCATTCCTGCGGCAGAAATTGGATGTGGGTCACCAATTCCAAGGTTATAGAATTCATACACATCCGGCATATCTCTTTCAAAGCTGTCTACTTTATTTACAACCAGTACGACCGGCTTGTGAGAACGTCGAAGCATATCTGCTACTTTAAAATCCGCATCTACAAGTCCCTGCTTTAAATCTACTACAAACATAATAACGTTAGCAGTATCAATGGCAATTTCTGCCTGCTGACGCATATGGGCAAGCATCATATCTTTTGTTTCCATTTCGATACCACCAGTATCAATCATGGTAAACTGATTATCTAACCATGTTACATCTGCATAAATACGGTCTCTTGTAACGCCTGGATAATCTTTCACGATTGAAATTTTCTGTCCTGCAAGGGCATTAAAAAGAGTAGATTTACCTACATTAGGACGCCCTACAATTGCTACAATTGGTCTGCTCATTTTTAACCTCATTTCTTATGGCGCATCATGCGCTAGTCTTTATCTATTATAGTATCAATTAACGATTTGCCATCTGAACCGACAATGCGAATCTGGATATTTAATTCTCTTTCCAAATCGCCAATAGTCAAATCATCTAAAAGAACATCTTCTCCATCTCTTAAAAGTACCTGAGGCAGAATCAGATAGTCTCCTAACTGTTTGTCTTTTAACTGAGCAATAATATCCTGTCCGGTCAGAAGCCCTGCAACAGTAATATCATGTCCAAAAAAATCATTCTCTATCATATATACTTTACCACGAATGTTAGGGTAAATACAATTTACTTTTTGCACAATTTCTTCCAATATTGGTGCAGCTAATTTGCCAGTAGCCAGAGAAACCATTTTGTGAATGGAACGATCATTTTTTATCGGTGTAGATTCTGACGCTTTTTCACGTGAAAGGATCGACAGATAGTCTTCTACTTCCTGCGTAAGAGAACGTACCATTCCTACTCCATTTTCAATCTGGCCGTAACCTTCATAAAAATCCTCATCTGGAATGTCCTCTTCTGCTAACAGATACCATTCATCACTGGCAAATACAAAATGGGTTCCATGCTGTTCCATTAGTGTGTCCTGCCAGTGTCTAATCTGTTTTAATACTTCTCTTGCCTCTTGCTTTGTAAATTTTTCGATTTTAGGAAGATTATCTCTGTATTTTGTCAATCCTGCCGGTACAACAGATAAACTCCGCATAGCCGGCATCAGCTTGGAAAGCTCCGAAATGCTGTATTCCAGTTCTTCCCCATCATTATAGCCTTTACATAAAACAATCTGGCTGTTCATCTCAATTCCGGCATCAGCAAAACGTTTTAAAATATTCAAAGAATCTCCGGCAAAACGGTTATTCAGCATCTTACAGCGAAGCTCCGGATTCATAGTCTGAACAGAAATATTTACCGGAGAAAGCTTATATTTAATAATTCGTTCAATGTCATGTTCCTTTAAATTAGTTAATGTAATATAATTCCCCTGCAGGAAAGAAAGTCTTGCATCATCATCTTTGAAATACAAGGTTTCTCTCATGTTCGGAGGCATCTGGTCGATAAAGCAGAAAATACATTTATTATGACAGGAACGATATTCGTCCATTAAGCCCTGTTCAAATTCCAGCCCAAGGTCGTCTTCATAGTCTTTTTCAATTTCCAATTCCCATTCTTCACCATTGACTTTCTGAATTAAAACAGTCAGATACTCATCATTCATATAATAATGATAGTCAAAAACATCTTTAATACGATTACCATTAATGGCAATCAGGGTATCACCTGCTTCTAATTCCAGTTCATCTGCAATACTTCCCGGCTGTACTTCCTTAATTTTGTGACCGATTTCCATTTTACACCTCCAACTTAAGTATTTCTCAAACGACAACAAAGCCGCCAAAAATGACGGCTTATATGGCAATTCAGCCATTGTTTTTCATAAAACTTACTGTGCCTAGTTTTCTACGGCTGAATCAAGAACGAACTGCTGTACCTTTTCCATTAATAACTGATCTTTTAAATTATCAGGATCAATTACAGCTTCAATATCTTCTTTTGTTTCATATGCATCATACATTTCGAGATATTCATTAATCTGTGCATCATATTCTTCATCAGAAACAGTCATATTTTCTTCTTCAGCAATAGCGAT